>NZ_JAMYOI010000008.1:0-247959 GCF_040319775.1 Mesorhizobium sp. M0870 | reverse complement strand
TGGGGGGTGTATCCAAAATAAAGGGACTCCAAAAAATCCTCATAACTCGCCCTTGGCGGTCATTCCCGGGCAACCCTTTTTGCCCGTTCCGGCCCGGGGGGCCTTGGGCGGGGGGGCGCGTTCCTTGATGCTTTCGCTCAGGCCGCGAGCCGGGCGATGCGCTGCAATCGCCGCAGCGTGGTGTCGTCCTGCAGCGCCTGCTGGAAAAGCGAAATCTCCTGATCGATGCGGTCGCAGAGGGCCTCGGTGTTCCCCTTCAGCAGGCCGCGCGTCTGCAGCAAGGCGGCGACCGGCTTCTTGACGAGTTGTCTTGCCCGGCCGAGAGCCGCCTCCTCGACGGTGCCTCCCGGCACGATCTCCGCGACAAGGCCGAGCGCCCTGGCATCTTCGGCGCGAAGCGTGTCGCCGAGGCAGAAGAAGCGGAAGGCACCGGCATAGCCGAGCTTCTGCGGCGCCAGGATGCTGGTCGCCGCATCCGGCACCAGGCCGAAATCGACGAACGGCACCCTGAACGTGCTCTCATCGGACGCGATCACCATGTCGCAATGGAACAGGATGGTGCAGCCGACACCGACGGCATCGCCATCGACGCAGGCAAGGATGGGCTTGGGAAACGTCGCCAGCGTGCGGAACAGGTCGGTGACGGCGGCAATCAGTTTCTGGTGCTTGGTGGCGTCGAGGAATTCGGAGAAGTCCCCGCCCAGGCAGAAACAGCCTGCCAGGCCGCGCAGCACGACGACGCGAACCTCCTCATTGTCGGCGGCTTCATGGAAGGTCCTTGCCAGGCTTTCATAGGCCCTCCTGTCCAGCACCGGCCGGCCGTCACTCGACGACACGGTGACGACCAGCGTGTGGTTGCGAAGTTCAGGTTGCGGGTGTGTGCTCATGACTGTCTCCGATCTCATGACGCACGCCTTTGCCCGAGCATGTCGGGATATCCCCTGGCCAGCACGGGAGCAAAATGATTGCGGCGCGATCGCACCACATCGAGGGTGTGTTCGTTGAAGGTGAGCAAGGTGGCGACGACCTGCTGGTTGCCATAGGTGCGCTGATAGCCCAGCGGGGTCGCCAGGAAATGCAGTTGCAAGGCGCGCAGCACCCACATCGGCTCGAACTCGATGATCACCTTGTCGACGCCGCGCTTCAGCCCCCACTCGACGAAACCGGCAATCAGTTCGGTGCCGACGGTCGAAACGCCGCGACGGCCGTCACGAAAACCGGGAGCTACCGCGTAGCGGGTCAATTCCCAGATGTTTGGACCCGATGGCGGCGTTCCTTCGGAAAGATCGGCCAAGACCTCGGTCAGCAGATGTGGCCGCGTCGTCGGCAACATCCTCTGATAACCCGCCACTTCACCGCCCCTGATGACGATCTGATGGACCGCCTCGTCGTGATCGAACTGGTCGAGTTCGAGCCCGTCGGGGCGCCTGAGGTCATCCCACCCCATCTCTTCGACGAATATCTTGTAGCGCAACCGATGGACGGCCTCCCAAAGGTCGGGACGTTCCATCAATTCCTGGGTTGTAAGGGAAAAAAGCATTCCGCCGTCTCCTGCGTTCAGAGGAAGATACGGCCGTGCTTTGATGAGAAAATTGCGTGATCGCGTAGGCAAAAATTCCAGGTCGGCACGGCCGACCTAACTAATGTAGCCGCGCCGTATCGCTTCCGCGACGGCCTGCACCCTGTTGACGGCACCTAGTTTGCTTTTGGCGTTAAGAAGATGTTTCTCCGAGGTGTGTTCGGAAATGCCGAGGATTTGCGAAATCTCCCATTCGGACTTGCCGACGGCGGCCCATTGCAGGCATTCGCGCTCGCGCGGCGTCAGCACGATATGATCGATGGTGCTGTTCGCCATGGTGTGGAGTTGCATGGCGCGGCCGACCGCGTAGGTCGAGACCAGCGACACCTGGCCGAATTCGGCGACGGACAATTCCACGGCCTCGCCGCCGAGCGACACCATGACGATCTGGCCGTCGAGCGTGATCAACGGAAAGGCCAATCCATCACGCAGTTTGAAGGCGCCGGCATCGCCCATCACTTCGCCGCTGCTCTTGTCGATGCGGATGCCCTGCGACGCCTCGTGCCACTGGAAGGGCGCCTGCAACTGTTTCATATGGCTGACGACGGGGTCATGATCGACATAGTTGCGCGCGACATAGCGCTCCAGCCACTCTCCCGGCCAATCGCAGAGAAGCACATGCTGCTTTTGCTGGCCGGCCGGCGTGCCTGGCTGCGGTACGGTTCCAGCCATCAGTGCGGTGAGACCGAAATCCGATGTTATGCCCAGCAGCCTTTCACAGACCGCCGCCGCCGTTGCGGCGTGCTGCAGTTGGTCTATGTATTCCAGCGTGCGATCGAACTGACCCATCGCAACATCAACCCCATGTTGCCTCGTGCATTGCGGCCAATGATGCGTGCCTGATTTACACTTCGCCACCGACCACGGATTGCAAATCGCATACTTATTTTGTGGCTTCCCTCACCAAGGCGGCCGGAGCTGATTTGCAAACCGGTTGAATCATATCCTGAAATCGGCGGGTTGAAATCAAAAACCATTGTGCCTGTACCATTTTCGTACCAAAACCGGTGCGAGCACGACTGTGGCGGAGTTTTATCTTGGCGTTCCGGTGGAGATCCTTCGCCTTTGCGATGCTGATCGGATTGCTGTCGTTCGCCGACGGCGCGCGCGCCGCGGCGCCTCAGGTTCCGATGCTGTGGGATGCCAAGGAGCGGCTGCCCAAACCAGACCTTTCGACGCTGCCCCGGCTGAGATTCCTGACCACCACGGACTTCCCGCCCTTCAACTTCCTCGACGGTGCGGGAAAGCTGTCCGGCTTCCATATCGATCTGGCACGCGCCATCTGCGCCGAGCTTGGCATCGTCGAAAAATGCCAGATCCAGGCCCTGCCTTGGGCCGAGCTGGAAGGCGCACTGCGGAAAGACGAAGGCGAGGCGATCATCGCCGGCATCGCCGCAACACCGGAATCGCGCACGACCTACGCCTTCTCGCGCTCCTATCTACAGTTTCCAGCGCGCTTCATCATGCCGAAGAGCAAGGCACTGACCGAGCCCGTCTTTGACAAATTGCACGGCAAGCGTGTCGGCGTGATATCAGGCTCGGCGCATGAGCGCATGCTGCGCGACTATTTCAGCACGGTTCAGGTCATCCCTTTCGACAGGCCGGAAGACCTCTATGCCGATCTCAAGGCCGGCAAGGTCGACGCCGCCTTCGGCGACGGCATGCGCCTGGCTTTCTGGCTGGGCGGCTCGGACGCGGCGGGCTGCTGCCGCTTTGCCGGCGGGCCCTATCTGGCGCCCGAATATCTGGGCACTGGCATGGCCATCGCCACCAAAGCGGACAATCCGGCGCTGGCCGCCGCGATCGATTACGCGCTGCAGGAAATTTCGATGAAAGGCACGTTCGCCGAATTTTATCTGCGCTATTTTCCGGTGAGCTTTTTCTGATCCGGTTCCGGTCAGCTTTGCCGGCCTGAGCCGAATCTCAACAACGCCCGGCCAAGGACTTTCAGGTCATCGTGCGCAGCCGCGCCTTGGCCGCGCGGCCGATGGCAGCAACCGTCAGCGTGTCGAGGTCGAGCTGCCGCCGGATCAGCTGCAGCACCCGCACCTCTTCCATGCGCATTTCGAGGTCGACGGCGGCAACCTCGAAGGCGGCGGCATAGGCGGTATCGCGCAGCCGCTCAGGCAAGACCTCGGCGACTTCAGCCAGCACGCCCTCCAGCCCATGCTTTTCGTGCAGGCGCTTCTGGCAGTCCTGGGCGACGCCGACCAGCCTGTCGTGGTTGAAGTCCTCGAACACCGGCCAGGAGCGGACGACCTCGCCGATCCGCGCCAGTTCGACATCGGTCATGTCGCGGTCGGAGGCCGAGGTGATGACCATCAGATAGATCAGGGCTTCATGAGGTGTCGGCAATTTTTTCTCCTTGAACCGGGCCTCGAAGTTAGGAACGCCCGTTCTGCACCGCAAGGAAAAAGCGCCGCACGCGTTGACGCTCCGGCGCTGCACGCCTAGAGACCGGATGAAAAACCCTTGCTGCGGCCCGCCTTCGGGCCGGCAAATGATTTGGAAAATTGTGACATGGCGGGATCAAACATCATCGATCTCAACCCCGAGCTGCTGGCGGCCGCGACCGAAAGCAAGGCATGGCCGTTCGAAGAAGCCAAAAAGATCATCGAGCGCTACAAAGGCGCCGACTTCCCGCAAACAGTCCTGTTCGAGACCGGCTACGGGCCGTCCGGCCTGCCGCATATCGGCACGTTCGGCGAGGTGGCGCGCACCTCGATGGTGCGCCATGCCTTCCGCGTCCTGACGCAGGACAAGGTCGCGACCAAGCTGCTGTGCTTTTCCGACGATATGGACGGCATGCGCAAGATACCCGACAGTGTGCCGGACCGCGCCGCGCTCGAGCCGCATCTGCACAAGCCGCTGTCGTCGGTCCCCAACCCCTTCGGCGGCGACTATGCGAGCTTCGCCGACCACAACAACGCGATGCTTTGCCGCTTCCTCGACACGTTCGGCTTCGACTACGAGTTCGCCAGCGCGACGCAATACTACAAAGCCGGCCGTTTCGATGCGATGCTCAAGCGCGCCGCCGAACGCTATGAGCAGATCATGGCGGTGATGCTGCCGACGCTCGGGCCCGAGCGGCAGGCGACCTACAGCCCGTTCCTGCCGATCTCGCCGAAGAGCGGCCGGGTGCTTTACGTGCCGATGAAGCATGTCGACGCCAAGGCCGGCACCATCACCTTCGACGACGAGGGCACCGAGACGACGCTTTCGATCACCGGCGGCCGCGTGAAGCTGCAGTGGAAGCCGGATTTCGGCATGCGCTGGGCAGCGCTTGGCGTCGATTTCGAAATGTTCGGCAAGGACCACCAGACCAATGCGGTGGTCTACGACCGCATCTGCAACATTCTGGGCGGACGGGCGCCGGAGCATTTCGTCTACGAACTGTTCCTCGACGAGAACGGCCAGAAGATCTCGAAGTCGAAAGGTAACGGGCTGACCATCGACGAGTGGCTGACCTATGCGCCGACCGAAAGCCTCGGGCTCTACATGTACCAGCGGCCGCGGCAGGCCAAGAAGCTGTATTTCGACGTCATCCCGCGGGCCGTGGACGAATACTATACGTTCCTCGCCGCCTATCCCCGGCAGGACTGGAAGGAACGGCTGGGCAATCCGGTCTGGCACATGCATGACGGCAACCCGCCCGCGATCGACATGCCGGTGCCGTTCTCGCTGCTGCTCAATCTGGTCAGCGCCTCCAACGCGCAGAACAAGGATGTGCTGTGGGGGTTCATTTCACGTCATACGCAAGGCGTGACGCCAAAGACGCATCCCGAGCTCGACCGGCTGGTCGGCCATGCGATCCGCTATTTCGACGATTTCGTGAAGCCGACGAAAACCTTCCGGCCCGCCGACGAGGTCGAGCGCGAGGCGCTGGCAGCCCTCGACGAAGCGCTTGGCGCGCTGCCGGCGGACGCCAGCGGCGAAGCGATCCAGAACGCCTCGCTCAATGTCGCACGCAGGATCGAGCGCTATCAGGATCATTCCAAGCAGAGCCCGGAAGGCGGCCCCGGCGTATCGGGCGCCTTCTTCCAGATGATCTACCAGGTGCTGATCGGCCAGGAGCGCGGCCCGCGCTTCGGCTCTTTCGCAGCACTCTATGGCGTTGCCGAGACACGTGCGCTCATTGAGCGGGCGCTGGCTGGTCAGCTGGCTTGAGCACGCCATCGACCTCTTCGAGGATCGAACCCGGCGCCTGAGGCGCCGGGCCGGGCGCGGCCGGCATCGCCGGCATGCCGAACAGATCAGGCGCCGATCCGAAAATGCCCTTCTTCGCCGTGCGCGCCTTGTCGCCTGCCTCGATATAGGGGCCGCCCTTGGCGGCGCGCGCCCAGCCATTTTCGACCAGCCACTGACCGACATCCTGCTTGCCGATCCGGCACTCGGCTGCGATCAGGTCGCGGCCACCCTGCGGCGGGACCGTGCAGACCACCGCGCGGCCGCGCAGGAAGGCGCGGAACGCCGTCCGCGCCCGGACGCCGCACGGCCAGGGCTTGCCGTCCTCGCTGCAGGTCTCGTCCTGCCTCACGATGTCGATACCGGAAACCGCGACCGAATAGCCCTTCGCTTCGATCAGGCCGGCGGCCGGCGCAACCGGCTGGAACAGCTTTGTGCCGTTCCAATCGTCGGGCATTTTCGGCTTGGGCGGCACAGCCAGCGCGAGCTTGCTCAATGGCTCGCGCGGCTCGACCCGTTCAAGCCCGTCGGCGGGCAGTTCCGGCGGCGCGACGATTTCGGGATCGATTGCCCTTGAATGCGGCTTCGGCGGCTGTGGAGCTGCGATGGCTGAGGTGGCCGGCTCCTGCGGCACCGTCCCGGCAGCCTGCTGCGCCATCGTATCGGCGCCCGGATCAAGCTGGTCCACCGTGACGACGCTGTCGCTTCCTTTCAGCGTGCGACCGCCAGCGACGACCATGGCCGCCATCACAGGGACCATCAGAACCGCCAGCGCATGATGGAGAAGCCGCACCAGCTTGACCTATTGGCTTGCCCAGACAATCCGCGCCACCCACTCGACATCGCGCATGGGAATGTCGCGGTCGGGATGATCGGGATTGAGCGAGACCAGCGCAATTGACTTGACGCTCTGGCGCTCGAGCACCTTGGCCATCACCTCGCCTGATGTGGTCTTGACGACGACGCGATCGCCCTTGCGGGTGACGGCGCCCGGTTCGACGATGAGGACGTCGCCATTGCGGTAGAGCGGCAGCATGGAATCGCCTTGCACCTGCAGCGCGTAGGAGCTCTCGGTCGATTGCGCCGGCAGTTCGACCAGATCCCAACCCTGCCCGACTGGAAAGCCGGCATCGTCGAAGAAGCCGCCTGCGCCGGCTTGGGCAAAGCCGAGCAACGGCACGGAGCTTCTGCGGGCGACCGAAGCGGCATTGCTGGTCGAAGCACCATTGCTGATCCCGGGCCGGCCTTCGATCAGACCGGTAAATTCGTCGAGTGAGGCGCCCGTCGCCTCGATGATCTTGGCCAGTGATTCGGTCGAGGGCCAGCGCGGCCGGCCATCCGACGACAAACGCTTCGACTTGTTGAAGGCAGTGGAATCGAGCCCCGCACGCTTGGCCAAACCCGAGGCCGAAAGCGAATAGCGCTTGGCAAGAGCATCGATGGCAGCCCAGACTCGGTCGTGCGAGAGCATGCTCGCTCTCCTTCGGCGCAGGAAAAAATACCTTTCCCTTCTAGTCTTGGAATGTCGTTTTGTCCACCGGTCGTGGAGTGGTTGCAAACGTTCCCGTCGATCGCGGAAAGTCCGACTACCGGGATCGATCGACGCCCTTGGCCAAGCTGCGCAGACCCTGGTGCGATGTCATGAAAATCCGCTCCGTTTGCGTCGGTGGCCGCGGGTTCACGGCACGACCAAGTGCCGCAACGACCTCGTCAATCTCAAGAAAGTTGCGAGCCTTGCGATCGTAGACGCCGGCTGTCGTCAGGATCAACGCGGCCGTCTCGCCATTGTCGAGGACGAAGCGGTGCTTGCCGACAACCTGGGTGCCTTCCCAGGTCTCGATCGAGGACACCACTTCGAAGCGGCGCCACAGCCTGATCTCGCGTGCATAGACCGCCTGCAGTCCGCCCATCATCGGCGCCCAGCCATTCTTCCTTGCCAGCGTGATGAGGCCTGCACGAACAAACAGGTCGATGCGGCCGAGATCGGCCAGCATCATGTAGCGCGCATTGTTGAGATGGATGTTGAAATCGATGTCGGTCGGCAGGCAGCGGAAAGCCAGCCGGCCTTCGCCGCCCATCACATAGGGGCCACGGCTGCGTGCCGTGGCCATCATGCGCACCATGCGCGCCCAGACATACATTACAGCGCCGCGCGTCCTCTTGGACGCGCAAAGGACGCTGTAAGACTCCTGATTTTACCCATGCGTCAGGCTGCCTGCTTCACGTCGCCTTTCGCATAGGGATCGAAGCGCTGGTAGAAGGTCTCGCCCTTCTCGGCCATGTCGAGCAGCAGCTTGGGTGCCTTGAACTCGGCGCCGTATTTCTTCTGCAGGTTCTTGGCGATCTTGACGAACGCCTTGGCGCCGATGCCGTCGATGTAGGACAGCGCACCGCCGGTGTAGGGAGCGAAGCCGAAAGCGAGGATCGAGCCGACATCGGCCTCGCGCGGGTCGGTGACGATGCCTTCTTCCATCACCCGCGCCGCTTCCAGCGCGATGGTGACCAGCAGCCGCTGCTGCAGTTCCCCATAATCGACCTTCTCGGGTGCAAGCTGCGGATAGAGATCCTTAAGGCCCGGCCACAGCTTCTTCTTGGCGGGCTTCGCCGGGTAATCGTAAAAACCCTTGCCGTTCTTGCGGCCGAAGCGGCCGTGATCGTCGACCATGGTGTTGATCAGCGCCATCTGCTTGGGATCGACCGCCTTGTCGCCCAAATCCCTGATGGTCTGCTTCATGATCTTCTGGGCAAGGTCGATGGCGGTCTCGTCGGTCAGCGCCAGGGGGCCGACCGGCATGCCGGCTGCCTTCGCCGCGTTCTCGATCATCGGCGCGGGAACGCCTTCGATCAGCATCTTGTAGGCTTCCGACATGTAGCGCAGCACGCAGCGATTGACGTAGAAGCCGCGCGTGTCGTTGACGACGATCGGCGTCTTCTTGATGGCGCGAACGAAGTCGATCGCGGTGGCCAGCGCCTTGTCGCCGGTCTTCTTGCCCAAAATAATCTCGACCAGCATCATCTTGTCGACCGGCGAGAAGAAATGGATGCCGATGAAATTCTTCGGCCGCGCCGAATTCTTGGCCAGCGACGAGATCGGGATGGTGGAGGTGTTCGACGCGAAGATCGCCGATGGCTTCAGCACGGCTTCCGCCTGTTCGGTGGCGCTCTTCTTCACGCTCGAATCCTCGAAAACGGCCTCGACCACCAGATCGCAGCCGGCAAGGTCGGCATAGTCCGCCGTCGGCGTGATCAGCGACAGCAGTTTGTCCTTGTCCTCCGGCTTGGCGCGGCCCTTCTTAACCTGATCCGAGATCAGGCCGTCGGAATGCGCTTTGCCCTTGGTAGCCGACTCCAGATCACGGTCGAGCAGCACCACCGGGATGCCGGCCTTGGCGGTGACATAGGCGATGCCCGCGCCCATGAAGCCGGCCCCGAGAATGCCGACCTTCTTGAACTTGGTTTCGGGCACGCCGGCTGGGCGGCGGGCGCCCTTGTTCAGTTCCTGCAGCGACACAAACAACGAGCGGATCATCGCCGCCGCTTCCCTGGTCTGCATGATCTCGGTGAAATAGCGCTGCTCGATGCGCAAGGCGGTGTCGAACGGCACCAGCAGGCCTTCATAGACGCATTTGAGGATCGCGGCGGCGGCGGGATAGTTGCCGTAGGTCTCGCGACGCAGGATGGCGATGGCCGGTGGCCACAGATTGGCGCCCGCCACCGAGTAGATCGGGCCGCCGGGCAGCTTGAAACCCTTCTCGTCCCAAGGAGCGACCGGCTTCAGGCCGTTCCTGATCATCGCCTTGGCGGTCTCGACCAATCTGACCGGCTCGGCGATCTCATGGATCAGGCCCATAGACTTGGCCTTCTGCGGCGACAGTGTCTGGCCGGAGGTCAGCATCTGCAGCGCCTGCTGCTGATCGGTCAGCCGCGGCACGCGCTGGGTGCCGCCGGCGCCCGGGAAGATGCCGATCTTCACCTCCGGAAGCGCCATCTTCACCTTGTCGCTGTCGGCGGCGACACGGCCGTGGCAGGCGAGCGACAATTCGAAGGCGCCGCCCATGCAGGTGCCGTTGACCGCCGACACCCACGGCTTTCCGCAAGTTTCCAGCTTGCGAAACAGGCCGGTCATCATGCCGGCATTGTCGAACAGCGCCTTGGTCGCCTTTTCGGCGTCCTTGCCCTTTTCCGCGGCGAAGGTCGTCAGCATCTTCTGCAGCAGGGTGATGTCGGCACCGCCGGAGAAGGTGTCCTTGCCGGAGGTGATCACCGCACCCTTGATGGCGGCGTCACCAGCCACCTTGTCGACGATGGCGTTCAATTCCCGCATCGCTTCCTCGGTGAAGACGTTCATCGAACGGCCAGGCATGTCCCAGGTAACCAGCGCAATGCCGTCGGCGTCGATGTCGAGGGTGAAATTGGTGTAGCTCATCGTTTCTCTCCCCGTCAGACGCGTTCGATGATGGTTGCGGTTCCCATGCCGGCGCCGATGCACAGCGTCACCAGAGCGGTGTTGAGATCGCGGCGCTCGAGTTCGTCCAGCACCGTGCCGAAGATCATCGCGCCGGTGGCGCCGAGCGGATGACCCATAGCGATAGCGCCGCCATTGACGTTGATCTTGTCGTGATCGATGTCGAACGCCTGCATGTAGCGCAGCACCACCGAAGCGAAGGCTTCGTTGAGCTCGAACAGGTCGATGTCCGAGAGCTTCATCTTGGCGCGCTTCAACAGCTTCTCGGTGACGTCGACCGGGCCGGTCAGCATCAGCACCGGCTCGGAGCCGATGTTGGCGAAGGTACGAATGCGCGCGCGCGGCTTCAGCCCCATCGCCTTGCCCGCCTTCTTCGAACCGAGCAGCACGGCGGCGGCGCCGTCGACGATGCCGGACGAATTGCCGGCATGATGGACGTGATTGACCTCTTCCACCTCGGGATGCTTCTGCACGGCGACGGCATCGAAGCCGCCCATTTCGCCTGGCATGACGAAGGACGGGTTGAGCGAGGCCAGCGACTGCATGTCGGTGGACGGGCGCATATGTTCGTCATGGTCGAGGATGGTCAGGCCGTTCTGGTCCTTGATCGGGACGACGGAATTCTTGAAGCGGCCATCGGCCCAGGATTTGGCGGCGCGCTTCTGGCTCTCGACCGCATAGGCGTCGACGTCGTCTCTGCTGAAGCCGTATTTGGTGGCGATCAGGTCGGCCGAGATGCCTTGCGGCACGAACCAGCCGGGCAGGCCGACCGAAGGATCCATGAACCAGGCGCCGCCCGAGGCGCCCATGCCGACACGCGACATCGATTCCACGCCGCCGGCAATGACGATCTCATCGGCGCCCTGCGCGATCTTGGCGGCGCCGAAATTGATGGCGTCGAGCCCGGAAGCGCAGAAGCGTGAGATCTGCATGCCGGGCGCCTTGGTGTCGTAGCCGGCCTCGAAGGCGGCGGCGCGCGGAATGACCGAGCCGGCTTCGCCGACCGGATCGACGCAGCCGAAGATGATGTCATCGACATTGCCGGTGTCGAGCCCATTGCGGTCGCGCAGCGCCTCGAGCGTCTTGGCGGCAAGCCGCACCGCCGGCACCTCGTGCAGCGATCCGTCCTTCTTGCCCTTGCCGCGCGGTGTGCGCACAGCGTCATAGACATAAGCTTCAGCCATTGCTTGCTCCTTGGGTTTGCCGGTCGTTGCCCTCAGAGAGAGCGGCCGATCAGCAATTTCATGATCTCATTGGTGCCGCCGTAGATGCGCTGGACGCGAGCGTCGCGGAACATGCGGGCGATCGGATATTCATTCATGTAGCCATAGCCGCCATGCAGTTGAAGGCATTCGTCGACGACTTTTCCCTGCAGGTCGCTGAGCCAGTACTTGGCCATCGACGCGGTCACAGGATCGAGGCCGCCGGCGATGTGGCGGGTGACGCAATCATTGTAGAAGACGCGGCCGATGGTGGCCTCGGTCTTGAGTCCGGCCAGCTTGAACTGGGTGTTCTGGAAATCGATGATCGCCTTGCCGAACGCCTTGCGCTCCTTGACGTAACGAATAGTCAGCGCCAGCGCCCGCTCGATCATCGCAATGGCGCCGGTGCCGATCTGCAGTCGCTCCTGCGGCAGTTGCTGCATCAACTGGACGAAGCCCTGCCCTTCCTCGTGGCCGAGCAGGTTGGAGGTCGGCACGCGCATGTCGTTGAAGAACAGCTCCGACGTGTCGTTGGCCTTGAGCCCGATCTTGTCGAGGTTACGGCCGCGCTGAAAACCTTCGACCTCGTCGGTCTCGACGACGATCAGCGAGGTGCCCTTGGCGCCCTTCTCCGGATCGGTCTTGGTGACGACGATGATGAAGTTCGCAAGCTGCCCATTGGTGATGAAGGTCTTGGAACCGTTGATCTTGTATTGATTGCCATCCTTCTGCGCCCGCGTCTTGACGCCCTGCAGGTCGGAGCCGGCGCCGGGCTCGGTCATGGCGATGGCGCCGATCAGCTCGCCGGTCGCCAGTTTCGGCAGCCATTTCTTTTTCTGCTCCTCGGAGCCGTAGTGGAGGATATAAGGGGCGACGATCGAATTGTGCAGGCCGATGCCGAACCCGTCGACACCGACATGGCCGATGGCCTCGATGATAGCGCTCTCATGCGCGAATGTGCCGCCGGAGCCGCCATATTCCTCCGGCATCGAGGCGCAGAGCAGGCCGGCGGAACCTGCCTTCAGCCAGCTTTCGCGATCGACCATCTCGTTCTTCTCGAACTCGTCGTAGCGCGGCGCGATCTCCTCCGACATGAAGCGATGCGCCATGTCGTAGAGCATGCCGACCTCGTCCGCCGCCCAGGCGGGCTTCGGAAGGCCAAGGATTTCAGCTGGGTTGGTCATGCTGGTATGATACTCCTCCCGAGATGCATCATCGAAGCTGAAGTCGGCGCACTGCCGCAACGACCCCTCCCGGCCCTTCGGGCCACCCTCCCCTCGAGAGGGAGGGGAACGCAGGTCATCTTTAGAACGCTTCCGCCGGCAGTGCCATCAATGTGTCGGCGCCGCTCGAAATGCGGGCGAGATGCGCCGACGTCTCCGGCATGATCCGCTCCATGAAGAAGCGCCCCGTCACGACCTTGTTGTCGTAGAAAGCCACGTTGTTTTCATAAGAGGATTGCGCGCCATTGGCGCCCGTCTTGCCAAGTGCCACCTTGGCCATCTGCGCCCACATATAGCCCAGAGCAACCAGGCCGAAGAGATGCATGTAGTCGGTCGAGGCCGCACCGGCATTGTCGGGCTTGGCCATGCCGTTCTGCACCAGCCACATGGTCGCCGCCTGCAAATCGTTAAGACCTTTCTTCAGCGCCTTGGTGAATGGCGCCATCTTCTCGTTAGCGCGGTTCTCCTCGCAGAATTCGCCGACCTCCTTGAAGAAGGCCTGCACGGCGCGGCCGCCATTCAGGCCGAGCTTGCGGCCGACGAGGTCGAGCGCCTGGATGCCGTTGGCGCCTTCATAGATCATGGCGATGCGGGCATCGCGCACGAACTGGCTCATGCCATGCTCTTCTATGTAGCCGTGACCGCCGAACACCTGCTGCGCCATGACGGCGTGGTCGAACCCTTTGTCCGTGAGCACGCCCTTGACCACCGGTGTCATCAGGCCGGTGTAGTCGTCGGCGGCCTGGCGGTCCTTGTCGTCACCCGAGCGGTGAGCGACATCGGACTTGATCGCCGTCCACAGCGCCAGCGCGCGGCCGGCCTCGTTGAAGGCTTTCATGGTCATCAGGCTGCGGCGGATGTCGGGATGGACGATGATCGGGTCGGCCTTCTTGTCCGGCGCCTTCGGCCCCGACAATGAGCGGCCCTGCAAACGGTCCTTGGCGTAGGACACGGCGTTCTGGTAGGCGATCTCCGACAGCGAAAGCCCCTGCAGGCCGACGCCGAGGCGCGCCTCGTTCATCATCGTGAACATCGCCTTCAGGCCGCCATTGGCCTCGCCGAGCAGCGCGCCCTCAGCCTCGTCATAGTTCATGACGCAGGTCGAATTGCCATGGATGCCCATCTTCTCCTCGATCGAGCCGCAGGAGACGGTGTTCCTGGTGCCCGGATTGCCCGACGGGTCGAGCTTGAGCTTCGGCACGATGAACAGCGAGATGCCCTTGACGCCTTCCGGCGCGCCCTCGATGCGGGCCAGAACCAGATGGACGATGTTGTCCGACATGTCGTGTTCGCCGGCCGAGATGAAGATCTTCTGGCCTGAAATTTTATAGGTGCCATCGCCGTTCGGCACCGCCTTTGTCCGCAACAGGCCGAGATCCGTGCCACAATGCGGCTCTGTCAGGTTCATGGTGCCGGTCCAGGCACCCTCGATCATCCTCGGCAACCATGTCGCCTTCTGCTCGTCGGTGCCGTGGGTGATGATCGCGGCGATCGCACCCTGCGTCAGGCCCGGATACATCATCAAGGACATATTGGCCGAGACCATATATTCGGCGACAGCGGTGTGCACGGCATAGGGCAGGCCCTGGCCGCCGAACTCGACGGGTGCGGCCAATCCCATCCAGCCGCCCTCACGATACTGGTCGAAGGCCTCCTTGAAGCCTTTCGGCGTGGTCACCGAGCCATCGTCGTGACGCACACAGCCTTCCATGTCGCCGACACGGTTCAGCGGATGCATGACGTTTTCGGCGAGCTTGGCGCCTTCGGCGAGGATCGCCTCGAGCACATCGGGCGTGGCATCGGCAAATCCGGGAAGGTTCGAATAACGCTGATAACCCAGAACCTCGTTGAGCACGAACAGCGTATCCTGGACCGGAGCCCTGTATGTCGGCATGCTTTTCTCCACCCTGCAAACCCGGTCCGAATACCCCCAAGACAGGCCAGGGCGGCATGCGGACCCATATTGGGAGCGGATAGCAAAAATTGACGTGTGCGTAAACGTCAATTTTTTCGATGCGACAAGATTCCCCGCCCACTGGAGCAATGAGCGTAGCGGCGCGACGTTGCGCAAGCCAGCGCCGAAAGGCCATAAGAGTGGGCCAGGACAACGAAAAGCCGCGTGGCAGGCCACGCGGCTTTGATCGTCAGACAATTGGCGGAGGACTTAGCTGGCGGCGCTCGCCTGCGGTGCCGAACGCTCGCTCAGCATCTGTCGCACCGCCGACATCGAGCCGCTCAGCTCGTTGATGGCGTCGTCGATCAGCGCCTTTTGCTTCTGCAGGCGGGCAAGCTGCTTTTCCGACTTGTCCAGCGCAAGCTTGAGCTGCTTGGTGTTTGAACCGGTCGGATCGTAGAGATCCATCATCTGCTTGACGTCGCGCAACGAGAACCCGACCTTGCGGCCAAGCAGGATCAGCTTGAGGCGGGCCTTGTCGCGGCGCGTGTAGAGACGGGTCGAACCGTCGCGCTGCGGGTTGAGCAGGCCTTTGTCTTCGTAGAAACGCAGCGTGCGCAGCGTCACTCCATATTTCTTCGCCATCTCGCCGATGCGGGCGAGGTCCTCGCCGGCTTCGGCAGACATATTGGTATTGGCCGCGGTCTCGCCGGCCGAGATAAGCTTCATGGTCACTGGCTTCCCCGTCTGGTGGCGTCGCGGTCCCGGACCGTGCGTCGCCTGACTGGAAGCGGGGGCCTGCTTCCAGTCGTGGTTTCAACAAACAAATCGCAAACATGCGCTCAATGCGCCTTTTACGTTTACGTCAATTCTATACCGATTGCCGCATGATGACGCAAGGGCGTTCTGCGCGCCGCCCTTTATGCCGCACCGTCAGGCCAGCAGCCGACATCCTTTCAATTTCTTAAGTTTGGTTAACGCGTTGTTTACCACGTTGGGGGAAATGTGGGCGCGTCGGCTACCCGTGTTTATCCTGTATCGAATTTTTCACGGTTTTTCGGAGCGCGGGCGAGAGCCCGGGAAGCTCGTCTTCCGCCGCGGCATCGCCGCCGGTCGCCTTCGTTCCGATAGGGACCTGGGGGAACTGGCCGCGAGCCAGCCATTCTGAAAGACGGACGCACCGATGAACAGCAAGCGGTCCTATCTCGATACACTCAATGCCGGCAGGCAGCGCAGGCCGCAGACCACGCTCGAGCAGTTGAACCAGTCGCTGGAGACGCTGGAGCAGCGGCTGGAGCGGACGCGCGAGGATCCGATGGCACGTCCCGATCCCCGCCAACCAGATCTGCGCCAAACCGATCCCCGCCAATATGCTGCCGACGCGCGCTATCCCGCCGCCCGGCCCTCTGGCCAGCAGCGCTGGTATGAGGACCCGCAGCCCGCGCCGCGTCCGAAGAGCCCGCTGCAGGGAGCCGCCGCTTTCGAGCAGAATTACCAGGCCATTGCCCGCGATATCGATCGCGTGCGCGGCCAGGAGGATGGCGTTGCCATGGTCGGCAAGATCGCCGGCGAATTGCGCGGCATGCGCGAGGAACTGCGCCACCAGATGACCGCAGGTCTGCAGCGGGAATTCGAAGCGCTGCGCAAGGACATCGAGCGGGCTTTCCAGTCAGGCGCAAGGCCCGGTGCTTTGGCCAAGGGCAGTGCTGAACTCGGCCTTGAGTTCGAGCGGCTTTCGGGCGCCATCCAGACCCTGGCCGAGAAGAGCGACGACAGAAGCGTCAACATGCTGCGGCTCGAACTCGAACAGGTCAAAGCCGCACTCGACACGCTGGCACGCGAAGAGAGCGTGCAGAAGGTCGACCGCCGCTGGGACGATTTCGATCGCCGCTGGACGGCGTTCGAAGACCGCGTCGACGCCGACCAGCGCAAGCGCTCGGACGACCCGGGCCTGTCTGCTCTGACGGCCCGGCTGGAGCAAATCAGCAATGCCGTCAACAATTTGCCGGAATCGTTGTCGCTGCGCTCGCTGGAGGAGAAGGTGCGCACGCTTGCCGGCGCTGTCGACCATTTCGCCAGCCAGCAGGACAATCGCGGCAGCGACACACTTGGCATGATCGACGAGCGGCTGGACGAGATCTCCCGCGCCATCGTCGCATCCACGGTCGCGGCGCAAGCCAATTCATTCGACCACGAGGCTTTCGAGCGCATCGAGAGGCGGATCGACTCGCTTGCCAGCCAGATCGAGGAAGTGGCGCAGGATCGTCCAGGCAACGCGGTCATGGACCGGCTGAGCACGCTGTCCGGTCGGGTCGACGAGCTCGGCGGTCGCGCCAATCTGCCCGAGCAGGCGATGGAGCGCCTGGCCAAGCAGATCGCACTCATCGCCGACAAGATCGACCAGGCGCCCGCCATGCCTGACGCCGACTACATCTTCCATGGGCTGGAGCAGCGCTTCGACGTGCTGTCGAGCATGATGGAACGCCGCCAGGGTGACGCCATCGAACAGGGCAACATGCTGTTCCGCGATCTCGAGCGCAGACTGGACGAGGTTGCCGACAGGCTCGACCAGCGCATGCCGCAGGTCGACAGCGCCGGCATCATGGAAGCCATCGATGCCCGCTTTACGGCGCTCGCCAAGCGTATGGAAACGCGTGTGCCCGATCCCGCGGGCGAAGCCGCGATCCGCGGCCTGGAGAGCCGGCTCGAAGACATTTCAAGCCGGCTGGACGCGTCGGCCGCACAGGTCGCCGGCATCGATCCGGCGCTGATCCGCAGCCTGGAAGCACAGGTTGCCGGCCTGTCCGCTCATCTTTCCAAGCCCAGCACCCCGCTGCCGGAATTCGAGGACATCAGCCCGCGTCTCAACGAAATTGAAAAGTCGCTCGCAGGAACCCGCGATTCCATCCTTGGCGCGGCGCGCGAAGCGGCCGAGAACGCAGTGCAATCGCTGGCCGGTTCGAGCGCCAATACGACCGCGGTTTCCGGCCTCGCCCAGGATTTGAAGACACTTGAAACGCTGACGCGGCGCTCCGACGAGCGCAATTCGAGAACGTTCGAGGCCATCCACGACACGTTGCTCAAGATCGTCGACCGGCTAGGTTCGCTCGAACCCGGCGAGCCGGTCGAGGCGATGAGCGAATTGCTGGATGCGGCACCGGCCGAGCCGAGCAACTGGCGCGGCGCCCGGCGGCCCAAAATGGCTGTCGACGCGCCGTCGATGGATATCGATCAGCCCCTGCCATTGACCGGGGACATGGCCGATCTCGATGGCCGTGCCGCCGCCATCCTGCGCAACGAGCCGAGTGCGCGTGGCGACCTGGGTACGCGTGGCGACCTGGGTACGCGTGGCGACCTGGGTATTGGTATCGGCACGCGCACGCCGGCCGAGGCTGCGGCGGCGGCTGCCATGGCCGCGCTCGGTTCGGACACGATCGCCGAGAAAGGCGAACAGGCAGGCGGCCGCAAGTCGTTGTTCGGTGGCCTGGCTCGCGCCTTCAAGGGCAAGAAGGAGGCGGACATGCCGCCACTGGCCGGCTCGGCGCCGAGTGCCCCGATCCCGAGCGTCGATCTCGACGAGCCGCTCGATCCGAAAATGGCCAACCGGCCGCTGGAGCCCGGCTCCGGCGCACCTGACCTCAATGCCATCATGAAGCGCGTGCGTGACGAGCGCGGCCAGCCGGCCAAGCCCAGCGACACCGATGCCGCCAAATCGGATTTCATCGCCGCGGCCCGGCGCGCGGCGCCGGCCGCGGCCGCCGAGGCCGATGCGCTGAAGCGCCAGTCGACGGTGACCGGACCGGTGAAGGCGCTGCGGATCGGCGACCTGCTCAAGGCACGGCGCAAGCCAATCCTGATGGGGACAACCGCGATCCTGCTGGCGCTGGGCGCTCTGCAACTGGGCAAGGCCTTCTTCGCTGATCCGGCCCAGGTGGCGAGCAACGATGTCGCGCCGATCGTCGCCTCGCAGCCGGTGCAGACCGCCTCGCTCGATGCCGCGAGCCAGCCAAAGACGGACGCGCAGCCCGCGGCAGTGGAAAGCGCGCCGGACCATGCCGTCAGACAGGCCGAGCCGTCCGCACCGGCAACCAAGGACGACATGGCCGCGCAAAGCATGATTGCCACGCCGTCAGGCGCCGAGCCGTCGATGGGTGCCGCGCCGACCGCCGAGCCGGTTCCGGCGCCCGTCGCCTTGGCCACATCGGCCGATGCGAACCCAGCGGTGTTCGAGACAACAGCCCCGGCTGCGCCGCCCTCGACCGTTCCGGTCGCCCCGGAAGCTGCCGATACCGACACCGGCATCCAGCCTATGGCGGCAGAGCCGACCATCGCCAAGGACACCACGGGCGCGGTTCCGCCGGTGGACGCTTCGCCGGCGACGACGGCAAAGTTCGACATTCCCGCTGACGCCGGCCCGCCCGCCTTGCGTGATGCCGCCGCCGGCGGCGACGCCAAGGCGCTGTTCGAAATCGGCTCGCGCTATGCCGAGTCGCGCGGCGTCAAGGAAGACATGGCGGCAGCGGCCAAGTGGTACGAGAAATCGGCGGAACTCGGCTTCGCGCCGGCCGAATACCGCATCGGAAATTTCTACGAAAAGGGCGTCGGCGTCGCGCGCGACATCAAGAAGGCGAAGACCTGGTACCAGCTTGCCGCAGCACAGGGCAACGCCAGCGGCATGCACAATCTAGCCGTCCTGTTCGCCATGGCGGCAGACGGCGTGACCGACAATGAATCGGCCGCGCACTGGTTCCAGGCGGCGGCCGATGTCGGCGTCAAGGACAGCCAGTTCAACCTCGGCATCCTCGCCGCTAAGGGCGTCGGCATGAAACAGAACCTCGAGGAATCCTACAAATGGTTCGCGCTTGTCGCCAAGACCGGCGACAAGGATGCGGCGGCCAAGCGTGACGAGATCGCCAATGCGCTGCGGCCCGAGCAGCTCGAACGCGCCCGCGCCGCGACTGAGCTGTGGAAGGCCAAGCCGTTGGATGCGGCGGCCAATTCGGCCGACATTCCTGAATCCTGGCAGGACGGCACACCGCAGACGACAGCCAGCATCGACATGAAGAAGGCCGTCCAGAACATCCAGCGCATTCTCAACAAGAACGGCTACGACGCCGGCGGCGCCGACGGCAAGATGGGCCAGAAGACGAAGACCGCGATCATGGCTTTCCAGACCGACAACAAGATGCCGGCGACCGGCGAAGTCGATGAAAAACTGGTCAAGGCGCTGCTGGCGCGCAAATAACGGCGGAGGCGTCGTTTCCACGACGCCTCTGCCACACATTCGCCTGTTAACTGATTGAGATGTTTTTTGTTTCGGCGGCGTAGCGCGGTTTGACTTCGCAGCACCTCCGGCGCAAGAACGAATTGGCTTGTCGGTCCAAGATGCCCGCAACGGTTGCATTCGCCGACGGCAGAACTGATCGAGACTGACGGGTGGGCATCTATCTCCCGATCGCGGAAATTTCCGTCAATATCTTCGTCCTGCTGGCCATGGGCGCGGCGGTGGGTTTCCTGTCGGGCATGTTCGGCGTCGGCGGCGGCTTCCTCATCACGCCGCTCTTGATCTTCTACAACATACCCCCGGCGATCGCGGTCGCCACCGGCGCCAACCAGGTCATCGCCTCCTCCGTCTCCGGCGTCCTTTCGCACATGAAGCGCGGTACGCTCGATTTCAAGCTCGGCGGGGTGTTGCTGGCCGGCGGCATTGTCGGCTCCACCGGCGGCATCTACGTCTTCGCCTTCCTGCGCCGCCTCGGCCAGCTCGACCTGTTCATCTCGCTGCTCTACGTCGTGCTGCTCGGCACCGTCGGCGGGCTGATGTTGGTCGAAAGCGTCAATGCGCTACGCGCCACGCGCAGCGGTGCGGCGCCGGTGCTGAAGAAATCCGGCCAGCACAACTGGATCCACCGCTTGCCGCTGAAGATGCGGTTCAGGGCGTCAAAACTGTTCGTCAGCGTCATCCCCGTACTTGGCCTTGGCGCCGGTATCGGCTTCCTGTCGTCGATCATGGGCGTCGGCGGCGGCTTCATCATGGTGCCGGCACTGATCTATCTGCTGAAAGTGCCGACCAACGTCGTCATCGGCACCTCGCTGTTCCAGATCATCTTCACCTCCGCCTATACGACGCTGGTCCACGCCACCACCAACCAGACGGTCGATGTCGTGCTGGCCTTCCTGCTGATGGCGGGCGGCGTCGCCGGTGCGCAGTACGGCGCCAAGGCCGGCCAGAGGCTGCGCGGCGAGCAGCTCAGGGCGTTGCTGGCGCTGCTCGTGCTGGCGGTGGCGATACGATTGGCGATCGATCTGTTCGTCACCCCGCCCAACCTCTATTCGCTGTCTGCCGCGGGCCTCAACTGATGAGGGCTCGCAACACATTCGCAACCGCCATTGTCCTGTCGCTGCTTGCGGCCGCCGTGCCGGCGAAGGCACAGGTCCCGCTGACCGAAGGCATCCAGATCGGGCTCTCCACCGACAACGTCTCGATCACCGCCGGCTTTTCCGGGGCCGACCTGACCATCTTCGGTTCGCTGGAAAACCCGGATCCACTCGTCGCGCGCCAAGGCCGTTACGACGTCATCGTCGTGCTCGAAGGTCCGCCCAAGCCGGTGGTGGTGCGCCGCAAGGACAGGGTGCTCGGCGTCTGGGTCAATCTGGACTCCGAGACCTTCGAAAACGTGCCCGTCTCCTATTCGGTGGCGACGACGCGGCCGCTGCAGGACATCACCGAACCCAACAGCTACAAGCAGCTGTCGCTCGGCGCCTCCAACCTCTATATGCAGCCCGCCGATGCCGGCGACAGCCCGGCGACGATCGAGGAGTTCACGGCGGCACTGCGGGAGCGCAAGTCGGCGACCGGCCTCTACAGCGAGAATGTCGGCGGCGTGCAATTTTTGTCGCAGAACCTTTTCCGCGCCACCGTCAGGCTGGCACCGAATGTGCCAGTTGGAACCCATAAAGCCCGCGCGTTCCTGTTCAAGAGCGGCCTGTTCATCAAGGAAAGCTCGGCCCAGCTCGAAATCCGCAAATCCGGTTTCGAACAGTCGATCTTCCGTGTCGCGCACAATTATTCGTTCCTCTATGGCGTCTTCGCGATATCGCTGGCCATGCTGACTGGCTGGCTTGGAAGGCTGATCTTCCGGCGGGACTAATGCATGTCGCCCAAAAGTGGCCCCGGTTTTGGGAGAACGACATGCATCGAATCAAGACCTGAAGTGCGTCGCGTGAATCCGCTCAAACGCGACGCACTTCAGAACTTTCCCCGAAAAGTGGTTTCCCTTTGCCGAGGCATGCGGTAGACCGCGCTCCCCAGCCAAATGGCAGACACAAACAATTCGGTTCGGCAGAGCAGCCTGTCCCCGGGCAGCGCGCGATTTCTCGGCGCCTGTCGGCTCGCCGACGACAAATACAGGAACTTGTCATGCGACCAGCCTTCGGCGGCATCGACTTCGGGACTTCGAACTCCACCGTTGGCGTGGTCCGCAACGGGCAGCCGCGGCTCGTCGTGCTTGAGGACGGCCAGGTGACGCTACCCAGTGCCGTATTCTTCAACTTCGAGGACAACCGCACCTGCTTTGGCCGCCACGCCATCGCCAACTACACCGACAGCGTCGAAGGCCGGCTGATGCGTTCTCTGAAGAGCGTGCTCGGCAGTTCGCTGGCCCATGAAAAGACCCGCATCAAATCGCGGTCGATCGGCTTCCTGGAGATCGTCGGCATGTTCCTCGGCCATCTCAAGAAGAGGCTGGAAGCAGATGCCGGCGATACGGTCGAGACCGTCGTGCTTGGCCGGCCGGTGCAATTCGTCGATGACGATGCCGAGGCCGACGCGAAGGCGCAAAGCGAACTCGAGAACGCCGCGCGTGCCCAGGGCTTCAAGCACATCGCTTTCCAGTTCGAGCCGATCGCGGCGGCGCTCGACTACGAGCAGAAGGTGACGCGCGAGGAACTGGCGCTGATAATCGATATGGGCGGCGGCACGTCGGACTTCTCGATCGTGCGCGTTTCACCGCAGCGCTCCCGGTCGCTCGACCGCAAGGACGACATCCTGGCCAGCCGGGGCGTCCACATCGGCGGCACGGATTTCGATCGGCAGCTGAGCATCGCCCATGTGATGCCGCAGCTCGGCTATTTGACGCCAACCAAGGACGGCAAGCGCAATCTGCCGGCAAGCTACTTCATCGATCTGGCGACATGGCAGCGCATCAATCTGGTCTACACCGCCAGGGCGATGACGCATCTGCGCCAGATCCGCTACGAGGCCGAGCGCGCCGACCTGGTCGGCCGTTTCATCCACATCGTCGAACACCGCTATGGACACGCGCTGGCGGCACTCGTCGAGAAGGCCAAGATACAGCTGACCGACAGATCGTCCGCAGATGTCGTGGTGAAGCTGCCGGGTGCGGAGTTCGCCGCCGAAATCACGCGCAACGGGCTGGATGCCACGATCGCCAGGGATATCGAGCGTGTCACAGCAACGGTGGCGCAGACCATCCGTGACGCCCAGGTGAAGCCATCCGACATCACCGCGGTGTTCCTGACTGGCGGATCGACCGCGATCCCGCTGGCCAGACGAGAAATCCTGTCGCTGGTGCCGCAGGCGTCCGTCATCGAAGGCGACATGTTCGGCTCGGTCGGACTTGGGCTGGCGCTAGATGCCCAACGGAAGTTCGGCTGATCAGGGTCCATTGATATTCAGGTGATGCCGGCCTGCAAATGGCTGGTACCTGCGCTTCCGGTGCTCACGTACTTTAAGTACGCTCCGCTCCGGTTCTCGGCGTCAGCCATTTTCGACTCGGCCTGACCTGAATCTCAACGGACCCTATCTTGGCGCGGACCCGTTCATCTCCGTACCCAGATGTGCCTTGAGCGCCATCTGGGCCAGGCTTGCCTGGCGATCGCGATGAGTGATCATGGCGAAGTCGCGTTTCGGCAGTTCGAGCGGCACCGATCTCAGACCGCCTTCGGCCACGGCGCGGGCCACGACAAGCTCCGAAATGATGGTGGCGCCGGCTCCTGCCTCGACCGCCTGGCGGATAGCCTCATTACTCGGCAGCACCAGGAATATCTGGAGGTCGGCGAGCGAAATCCCTTCGTGGCGCGCCAGATCCTCCAGCACCTCGCGCGTACCCGAACCACCCTCGCGGATGATCCAGCGCAGACCCTTGATGTCAGGGCGGCCGGGCGCGACTTCGGGGATCTCCGGATGCGCGCTGGCAACCACCAGCATCAGCCTGTCGACGTCGACCTTGGTGCGGCGCAGTATGTCGGACTCGGTGCGGCCTTCGACCAGGCCGAGATCCGCAGCGCCATCGAGGACATTGGCCTCGACCTGCCTGGTGTTGCCGATGGAGACGCTCAGCCTGACGGCCGGATAGGCTTCGTGGAAGGAAGCCAGCCGGCGCGGCAGCCAGTAGCTGGCGATGGTCTGGCTGGCGGCGATCGAGAGGCTGCCGGTGACGGTCTGTGAGACATGCTCCAGCACATTGCGCGCGGCGGCGGCCCGCTCGAGCACGGCCTTGGCCTCCGGCAGGAACCGGTGGCCGGTCTGGGCAAGCTCGATGTTGCGGCCGACGCGGTTGAACAGATGGACGCCGTGCTGTTCTTCAAGCGCCCGGATGGCGGCCGATGCGGCCGACTGCGAAATGCCCAGCAGTTCCGCCGCCTTGGTCATATGGCCGCGCTCTGCGACGGCGACGAAAATCCGCAACTGGTCCAGGGTCATGTCTGCATTAAGAACCAATATCGATCGAATTTACAAGAACAACTGATTAGACAGATCGATAGCTTTATTCTAAGTTTTCGAACGAAGTTAGAAAAAATTCGCCGAGAGATCGCAGAGAACAGAATGATCGGGCGGTTCAGATCCCTGCTTGCGCATTGGACCCGCGGCATAAGACGGCGGCTGGCCGGCGATCGCTACCACCCGGAAGAGCATTACATGCGCGGCCCCGGACCGAAGACGCGGGCCAAATCCATGGGCCGTACAGGCGCCACCGGATCATGATGCAGGGACCGCCGCGCGGCGCGAATTCGGCACCATCGCAACGCCCGCTTGCCGACACGCGAGCGCCTGACGAAGGCGACGGCGTCGACACCTCGCCTGATGTTTCCGACAGCATCGCCAAGACGACCTGCTACATGTGCGCCTGCCGCTGCGGCATCGATGTGCACATCAAGGATGGCAAGGTCCGCTACATCAACGGCAACAAGGACCACCCGGTCAATCGCGGCGTGATCTGCGGCAAGGGCAGCTCCGGCATCATGCAGCACTACAGCCCGGCAAGGCTGAAGAAGCCATTGCTGCGCACCGGCCCTCGCGGCTCCGGCGAATTCCGCGAGATCGAGTGGGAAGAGGCGTTTTCGATCGCCACCGAACGGCTCTCGGCCATCCGCCGGACCGACCCCAAGAAACTGGCCTTCTTCACCGGCCGCGACCAGTCGCAGTCGCTGACCGGCTGGTGGGCGAGCCAGTTCGGCACGCCGAACTTTGCCGCCCATGGCGGCTTCTGCTCGGTCAACATGGCGGCCGGCGGTCTCTACACGATCGGCGGTTCGTTCTGGGAGTTCGGCGAGCCCGACTGGGACAACACCCGGTATTTCATGCTGTTTGGCGTCGCCGAGGATCACGATTCCAACCCGATCAAGATCGGCCTCGGCAAACTCAAGGCGCGCGGCGCCAAGGTCGTCTCGATCAATCCGTGCCGCACCGGCTACAATGCCATCGCAGACGACTGGATCGGCATCCGGCCCGGCACCGATGGGCTGTTCGTGTTCGCCCTCATCCACGAATTGCTCAAGGCGGGCCGCGTCGATCTCGATTACCTGCTGCGCTACACCAATGCCCATGTTCTCGTCGTGCAGGAGCCGGGTGCCGCCGATGACGGGCTGTTCGTGCGCGACGCCGACGGCAATCCCCTGGCGTGGGACAGGGTTGCGAAGACGCCTGTCGGCGCCACCGATGCCAGTGCGAAACCGGCACTGACGGGCAGCTTCACGATCGGCGGGCGCCACTGCGTCTCGGTGTTCCAGCTCATCGCCGACCGCTACCTCGATGAGAGCTATGCGCCGGATGCGGTCGCCGAGCGCTGCGGCATTGCCGCCGATACGATCCGCAGGATCGCCGCCGAACTTGCGCATGTCGCCTTCGAACAGACGATCGAACTGCCGATCGCGTGGATCGATTGGGCCGGGCGCCGGCACGAGACGATCAAGGGGCGGCCTGTTTCGATGCACGCCATGCGCGGCATCTCGGCCCATTCGAACGGCTTTCACACCTGCCGCGCCATCCATCTCCTCCAGGTGTTGCTGGGCACGGTGGATGTTCCCGGCGGCTTCCGTTTCAAGCCGCCCTACCCCCGCTCCGCTCCGCCCGGTCCCAAGCCAGCCGGCAAGACCGTCAAGCCGATGACGCCGCTTGACGGCATGCCGCTCGGTTTCGTCTGTGGGCCGGACGATTTGCTGGTCGATGAGGCCGGCACGCCGCTTCGCATCGACAAGGCCTATTCCTGGGACGCACCGCTGGCGGCACACGGCCTGATGCACACCGTCATCCGCAATGCCTGGGCCGGCGATCCCTACAAGATCGACACGCTGATGATGTACATGTCGAACATGGCGTGGAATTCCTCGATGAACACCGTTGAGACCATTGCCATGCTGACCGACAGCGACGAAGCGGGCAACTACAAGATTCCCTTCATCATCTATTCCGATGCCTATTATTCCGAGACCGTGCCGTTCGCCGACCTGGTGCTGCCGGATACCACCTATCTCGAGCGGCATGATTGCATCAGCCTGCTCGACCGGCCCATCAGCCATGCCGACGGACCGGGCGACGCCATCCGCTATCCCGTCGTCGAGCCGGACCGCGACGTCAGGCCGTTCCAGTCGGTGCTGATCGAACTCGGCGCCCGGCTCGGCATGCCCGGTTTCGTCGATGAGGACGGCACGGCCAAATACCGCGACTACGCCGACTACATCGTCAATCATGAGCGCACGCCCGGCATCGGCCCGCTCGCCGGCTGGCGCGGCAAGGACGGGACCTCGACCGGCAGGGGCGAGGCCAACCCGGACCAGCTGCAGCGCTACATCGACAATGGCGGCTTCTGGCATCACGATTTCGCCGACGACCAGCGCTACTACAAGATGGCCAACCGCTCCTATCTCGACTTCGCCGAGAGCATGGGCTTTATCCCCAAGGCCGAGCCGATCGTCTTCCAGCTCTACTCCGAACCGCTGCAGCGCTTCCGCCTTGCCGCGCGTGGGCATGGCCCTGTCTTGCCACCAAAGGGTGACCGCCAGCGCATCGAGACCTACATGGACCCGCTGCCCTTCTGGCACATGCCCTTCGAGGAAGCGGCCGTCGACCTGGAAGAATATCCGCTGCATGCGCTGACGCAGAGGCCGATGCACATGTACCATTCCTGGGGCTCGCAGAATGCGTGGCTGCGGCAGATCACCAGCCAGAACCGGCTGTTCGTGCATCACCGGACGGCAGCTGGCCTTGGCCTTGTCGATGACGACTGGGTGTGGATCGAAAGCATCAACGGCAGGGTGAAGGGGCAGATCAAGCTGATCGACGGGGTCAACGAAAGCACGGTCTGGACCTGGAACGCCATCGGCAAGCGGCGCGGCAGCTGGGGGCTGAAGGACGACGCGGCCGAGAGCAACCGTGGCTTCCTGCTCAACCATATCATCGGCGACCAGACCTCGGCTGACGCTCAGGGCAAGCGCTATTCGAATTCCGATCCGGTCACCGGCCAGGCGGCTTGGTTCGACCTGCGCGTGCGCATCGTCAAATGCGCAGCCGAAGAAGCCGGCTTCACCGAGCCGCAATTCGAGCGTTTCCGGCAGCCGCCGCATTTCGAACCCTCACCCGACATCCTTCGCTTCGGTGCCGAATTCCGCAGGGCAAGAGAGGCGACCGAATGACCTGTCTGCCAAGCCAAAGCGGCAAGAAGCTCGGCCTCGTCATCGATCTCGACACCTGCGTCGGCTGCCAGGCCTGCGTCACCGCCTGCAAGGAATGGAACACCGGCGGCCACATGGCACCGCTGACCGACATCGACCCCTATGGCGGCCATGTCGACGGCGTCTGGTTCAACCGCGTGCACGCTTACGAGCACACGACCGAGATGGGCGGGCGCACCGTCAATTTTCCGCGTTCCTGCCTGCATTGCGAGACACCGGCCTGCGTCACCGTCTGCCCGACCGGCGCCTCCTACAAGCGGGCCTCGGACGGCATCGTGCTGATCGACGAGGACAAGTGCATCGGCTGCAAATTGTGCAGCTGGGCCTGTCCCTATGGCGCGCGAGAATTCGATACGGACGTCGGGGTGATGAAGAAGTGCACGCTGTGCGTCGACCGCATCTACAATGACAATCTGGCCGAAGAGGACCGCGTACCGGCCTGCGTCGCCGCCTGCCCGACCAGCGCCCGGCATTTCGGCGATCTCGGCGATCCCCTATCGGCGGTTTCGCAACTGGTGGCGGAGCGTGGCGGCGTCGACCTGATGCCTGAGCTCGGCTATCGCCCGACCAACAAATACCTGCCGCCGCGCGCCCACACCACGCGCGCCGCATCGGTGGCAGCACCCGCACTCGAACCGGTGCGGGCCGAAGGCGGTTTCCTCGGCTGGGTCGACCGCATGCTTTCGAACTGACCCATGCATCCAGCCTTCTCCGTCGTCTTCTTCACCACCGCCACCGGCGCCGGCTATGGACTGCTGGCTCTGCTGGGCATGTTCGGAGGCTTCCAGATCATCCCGCCCGATTTCTGGCTGGGCTTCATCGGCATGGGGCTGGCGCTCGGCTTGATCGTAGCCGGACTGTTGTCCTCGACGGGTCATCTCGGCCGCCCCGAACGCGCCTGGCGGGCCTTCTCGCAGTGGCGCAGTTCCTGGCTGTCGCGCGAAGGCGTTGCCTCGGTCATTACTTTTATCCCGGCGGGACTGTTCGGCATCGGCTGGGTGTTTTTCGGCAGCAGCGGCGGTTGGGTGACGGTGGCCGGATTGCTGACGGCCTGTGGTGCCGTCGTCACCGTCTGCACCACAGGCATGATCTACGCGTCGCTGAAGCCGATCGCCCAATGGCACAGCCGCTATACGCTGCCGGCTTATCTGATCTTTTCGGCGATGACCGGCAGCATGCTTCTGAATGCGCTGCTGCAAGGTTTTGCTGTCGGCTCGAAAATTCTTCTGGTGGCTTCCATGCTCCTGACCTTGCTCGGCTGGAGCTGGAAGCTGGCGACCTGGCGCTACAATGACCGGCTGGAAATTCCGACCACCGCCAACACCGCGACCGGGCTGGCCGGCGGCACGGTGCGGTCGCTGGAATGGCCCCACACCGAGGAGAATTATCTACTCAAGGAAATGGGTTTTCGCATTGCACGCAAACACAGCGCGCGGCTGCGCCAGATCGCACAGGGTCTGGCCTTTGCCTTGCCCGCCCTGCTGCTCGCGGCTGCTTTCGCCCTACCCTGGCCCTTCGCAGCGGCGCTGTCGGTGCTCGCCGTGATCGTGCAGTTCGCCGGCATGTTGGTCGAACGCTGGCTGTTTTTCGCCGAAGCGAAGCACACCGTCACGCTCTACTACGGCGGGTAGGGAACGCCAACATGCCCTCGCAATTGCTGGATGTCAGTTAGTGTTGTCGTAAGTTGTGGCTCGGAAGAATGTGTCGTAGTTCTAGGAACGGCATCTTCCGGATTGGCATAGCAGGCGATGATCCTCACTCCCTTCAATTTAGCGTCGCATCTCGCACGAGGGGTTTGCGTTGCAGGCATTTTGGTTTTTGCCTCCCACGATTTAATAGCAGGCGCGCTCGAAGCCGACGCCGCCTTTGAGGCGAAGAATTATACAGAAGCGTACAAAGAATGGACGGCCCTCGCCTTAGGGGGCGATATCACTGCGCAGTTTAATGTCGGATTTCTGTATTCCAGGGGGCTTGGTGTGCCTCTGGATTATTCCAAGGCTGCCGAATGGTGGGATAAGGCGGCGGATCAGGACATGGCAGTGGCCGAGTTGAATCTTGGTCTTTTGTATTCTTGGGGAAAAGGCGTTCAGCAAGACGATGCGAAAGCGGTGGAACTTTGGCGCGGTGCCGCTGTTCAAGGTTTGGTCGAGGCTCAGCAATATCTTGGATACATGTATTTTCTTGGCAAAGGAGTACCCCAAAGCGGTGCCGATGGGGTTCTTTGGTCGACCAAAGCAGCGGAACAAGGCAACGTTGACGCGCAGGTAAACTTGGCCACTGCCTACCTGACCGGCGAGGCCGTGGATAAAAACGACAAGCTGGCCTTTTATTGGTACGAGAAGGCCGCGCAGCAAAATAACGGCAAAGCGCAGTTCAACTTGGGCGTGATGTACTTGAAAGGCGTTGGTGTCGAGAAGAATATCGAGCTTGCTGTCCAATGGCTGAAACGCTCCGCAGCGCAAGGGCATAATGGTGCGGAAGAGGCGCTCGACCGCATACAGGCAGCATTGAAGAAAACTTGAATTCCATCAAGACTAAGCGGCGACCTCAGCCCGGCCGCAGCATCGAGCCGGAAATGGCAAAGATGCGTTGGGCGCCCAGCATATAAGCCATCAGCGTGTCCAGCCGGAACAGCCCGGCATAGGCGCGGTCGAGCACGTTGAGCGAGCCGGTATAGGCGCCAAAGGCCGGCATGATCATGCGGCCGCCATCGCCGGCAAAGCAGCGGCGCCGCACCGAGCGGCCCTGCTGCACGATGCGGGCGCAGGGATGCAGATGGCCCGCTATTTCGCCTTCGACACGCTGCTTCGACGGCTCATGCCGGAACAGCAGGGAGCCTATAGCAAGTTCACGCACCGTTTCGCCGGGCAGATCGGCTGGAGCTTCCGGATCATGATTGCCGGCAACCCAGAACCATTGCCGGCCTGATATCAGCGCTTCCAGCCGCTCGCGGAAGCTTGCATGCATGCGCTGGGCGCCGCCGCCATCGTGAAAGCTGTCGCCCAGGCTGATGACGATCGAAGGCTGGTAGTCTGATATCACCGCCTGAAGCCGCAGCAAGGTCGCACCGGTGTCGTAGGGCGGGATCAACGTGCCGCGCCGTGCCAGCGACGAACCCTTTTCCAGATGCAGATCGGACACGGCCAGAAGCCGCAGATCCGGAAAATAGAGCACGCCGCGCGGGTCGCAGACAGCGCGCTCGCCGGCGATGCCGACGAGATCGGCCTCGGCGATCAGCGATATGCGCGCCAGCGAAAATTTCATTCCACACTCATTCCCGGCCCCATGGCCTCCTCGACCAATGTCGCCGCATCCATCAAAAGCGTTTCATCGGCTTCGCCATGGACCGGCATCTTGCCGATCTCGAGCATGATCGGCACGGCGAGCGGCGATATCTGTTCGAGTGCCTTATGCACGATTCGACCCTGGATGCGCGAGAGCATGTCGGCAAGTCTGCTGACATCGAGCAGACCGGTCGCTGCGTCGGCGCGTGTTGCCTGCAGCAGAATGTGGTCCGGTTCATGGCTGCGCAGCACATCGTAGATCAGGTCGGTCGAGACCGTGACCTGGCGACCACTCTTTTCTTGGCCCGGATGGCGTTTCTCGATCAACCCCGAAATCAGCGCGCAATTGCGGAAAGTGCGTTTGAGAAGCCAGCTGTCGGCCAGCCAGGCTTCGAGGTCGTCTCCAAGCATGTCCTGGTCGAAAAGCGCCCCAAGCGAAGGCTTCCTGGCTTTGAACATCGCGCCCATGTCGCCCAGTGACCATATCGCCAAAGCATAATCGGTGGCGACGAAGCCGAGCGGCCTGGCTCCTGCTCTGTCAAGGCGGCGGGTGAGCAGCATGCCGAGCGTCTGGTGCGCCAGCCTGCCCTCGAACGGGTAAGCCACCAGATAGTGGCGGTTGCCTCGTGGAAAGGTCTCGATCAGCAGGTCGTCGCGTTTGGGAAGCACCGATTTGTCGGCCTGGTATCGCAGCCAGTCGGCGACCTGCTCGGGCAGCTTCTTCCATCGCTGCGGGTCGTCCAGCATGATGCGGACCTGTTCGGCGAGATAGGTCGAAAGCGGGAACTTGCCGCCGCCATAGTAAGGCACCTTGGCATCGCTGCCGGGCGCGTTCGACACGAAGCATTCATTCTCGCGGATGCCTTCGAAGCGCAGAACCTTGCCGGCGAACATGAAGGTGTCGCCATGCGTCAACGTTTCGAGGAAGGCCTCCTCGATCTTGCCGAGAACCCGGCCGCCGCGCGAAGCCGCACCTTTGCCGCCGGCCTTGATATAGCGCACATTCAGCGCCGGAACCTCGATGATGGTGCCGACATTCAGCCTGTATTGCTGGGCGACGCGCGGATTGGACACCCGCCAGAATCCATCCTTGTTCAGGCGTATGCGGGCGTAGCGCTCGTAATTCTTGAGCGCATAGCCGCCGGTGGCGACAAAATCGATGACGCGGTCGAAAGTCGGCCGGTCGAGGCTGACATAGGGTGCTGCCGTTCGCACTTCCTCGAACAGATCATCGGCACGGAACGGCGCGCCGCAGGCGCAGCCGAGTACATGTTGCGCCAGCACGTCGAGACCGCCATCGATCAAGGGAGGCGTGTCCTGCGCGCCGAGATAGTTGGCGTCGAGGGCGGCCCGGCATTCCAGCACCTCAAAGCGGTTGGCCGGGATGAGGATCGCCTTGGACGGCTCGTCCATGCGGTGGTTGGCGCGGCCGATGCGTTGCGCCAGCCGGCTCGCCCCCTTTGGTGCGCCGACATGCACGACCAGATCGACATCGCCCCAGTCGATGCCGAGGTCGAGCGTCGAGGTGGCGACGATGGCGCGCAGTGCGTTTTCCCCCATCGCCTTTTCGACGCGCCGGCGCTGGGCGACGTCGAGCGAACCGTGATGCAGCGCGATCGGCAACGTATCCTCGTTGACCCGCCACAATTCCTGGAACAGCAGCTCCGCCTGGCTGCGCGTGTTGACGAACAACAGGGTCGTCTTGTGGCGCTTGATCTCTCGGTAGATCTCAGGCGTGGCGTAGCGCGCCGAATGTCCCGCCCATGGCACCCGCTCTTCGGAATCGAGGATAGAAATCTCCGGTTTCGCGCCCCCGGTGACGACGATCAGTTCCGCCATGTCATGGTCTGTCGAACCCTTGGGCGGATTCTGGCTGACCAGCCAGCGCCGCAACTCGTCCGGCTCGGCCACCGTCGCCGACAGCCCGATGGTTTGCAGACCAGGGACAAAGCTGCGCAACCGCGCCAGACCGAGCGCCAGCAGATGTCCGCGTTTCGACGTCACCAGCGAATGCAGTTCGTCGAGCACGACGTAGCGCAGATCCTCGAAGAAACGTTTAGCATCGCCGGCCGCAATCAGTAGCGCCAGTTGCTCGGGCGTGGTCAGCAGGATGTCGGGCGGCACCAGCTTCTGGCGCTGGCGCTTGTGGGCGGGGGTGTCGCCGGTGCGCGTTTCGATGGTGACAGGCAGGCCGATCTCTTCCACCGGCTTGCCGAGATTGCGCTCAATATCGACGGCAAGCGCCTTCAGCGGTGAGATGTAGAGCGTGTGGATACCGCGACGCGCCTGGCCCGGCTTTCTCTTGGGCCTGTTGGCCAGTTCGGTCAGCGAAGGCAGGAATCCGGCCAGCGTCTTGCCGGCACCGGTCGGCGCAATCAGCAGGACTGATTGCCCGGCCTGGGCTTTCGCCAGAAGTTCGATCTGATGGGCGCGCGGCGACCAGCCTTTCTCACCAAACCATCTGATGAATGGTTCGGGCAGGGCCACGGCGGCATTCTGTTCGGCAAGGCGCGGCTGCTCTGTCACCCGCCAGAGGTAGCGCGACGGCGGCTAATCGCCAAGAAGAATCGGAACAAAAGGGGATCGTTCTTCCCTAAGGCCGCCGAAACCCTGTCGGGCTGCCATAGAGATAGCCGATGCGCGCGACGGCGTCTTTCAATCCCTCGTGCGACACCAGCATGGTGTGGCCATTGGCGTGGATCATCGTGTCGGCATCCGTCATGACGGCGACATGGCCCTTCCAGAACACCAGATCGCCGCGTCGCAAGCCTGAGAAATCAGGTCCCGGTTCGAGCGGCTCGCCAAGTGTCGCCGCCTGCATGTCCGAATCGCGCAGCACGTCGCTGCCGGCCATGCGCATCGCCAGTTGCACTAGGCCCGAACAGTCGATGCCGAACCCGGAAGTGCCACCCCAGAGATAGGGCGTGCCGAGAAACGCCTCGGCAACCGCGACATAGTCGGAGCCAGCTTCACTGAGCGGCCGCAGGTGACCTGCGATCAGCGCCTCGCCGGAAGGCAGGACCGCATAATGCGTACCGCGCGTCTCGGCGGCCTCCGTCACTGTCACCGTCGATCCCATCGACAATTGTCCGGCGATCGGAAAGCGCAGATCCGGCCCGGGGTAAAGGAAGGTGCGCGGCACGCAGACGATGTGAGTGGCCGCGTGATCCCGGCCCCCGAGCATCGTGTCGGCGACATAGCCGACATAGCCGTCGCGTTCGGCCTGGACCCAGGCCCAGCCTTCAGCGACATCGAAGACCAGGACATCGTCGCCGAACAGCGCTTGCGTGTTGACGCCGGCATCAGGCCGCGGCGCCTTGCGCATATCGGCCACTGACGCGATGACCCGCGCCGGCCGGCCGGCGACGAAGCGGTCGGCGGCGACCTCGCCCTTCAGCCTTGCATCGGCGAGATCGGAGCGAAAAGCGTGAAGGCGGGCATCCCTGGCGGTCAAATCGAGCACTCTGTTGAAAAGGTAATTCGCTCACATCGGCAGTTCGAGCGCCTTGGCGATGATACCATCGCCGAAGCGCTCGACAAAGAGCGCGCCCTCGACCGTGCGCCTGATCAGAACATTGCGCTTGTCGAGTTCGTCGCGATGGCGCGAGACGAGTTTCAAAGCGCCCATCGTGTCGAGCGCGCGGGTGATCACGGGCTTGGTGACATTGAGGCGCGCGGCGAGCCCGCGCACGGTGTGCGGCGGCGGATCGAGATAGATGGTGAACAGGATTGCCGTCTGGCGCATGGTCAGATCGGGCGCGTCGTCGCGCACCTGCGACAGCATCACCTGCTGCCACAGTCGCAAGGCCTGGCTCGGGCGCATCGCAATCGACATCGCGCCAGCATGACGGCAAATTGTTTCGGTTCCGTTTCAGTCAAAGCGATTGCCGTCTCTCGCCTGCAACCGTCAGCCGTAGCGTTTCGCGATGATCCGCTCCAGCGCGCGGATGCCTTGTGCCTCACCGCCGGCGGGGCCATGCGGACGGTCAGCCGGGTTCCAGGCGAAGATGTCGAAATGCGCCCAGCCCGCGGTTTTTTCGACGAAGCGCTTGAGGAACAGCGCCGCGGTGATCGAGCCGGCGAAACCATCCGGGGTGACATTGTTGATGTCGGCGATCTTCGACGACAATTTTGCATCGTATGGCTGCCACAGCGGCATGCGCCACAGCGGATCCTCGACCGCGACGGAAGCCGCCGCAAGATCGGATGCCAGCATTTCGTCGCCGGTGTAGAACGGCGGCAGATCGGGGCCGAGCGCGACACGGGCAGCCCCGGTCAGCGTCGCCATGTCGATCAGAAGCTGCGGCTCCTCCTCGTCGGCCAGCGCCAGCGCGTCGGCCAGCACCAGCCGCCCCTCGGCATCCGTGTTGCCGATCTCGACAGTGATGCCCTTGCGGCTCGCAAGCACGTCCCCGGGCCGGAAGGCGTTGCCGGCAATCGAATTTTCGACCGCGGGAATGAGCACGCGCAGCCGCACATTCAGCCCGGCAGCCATGATCATCGAGGCAAGGCCAAGGACATTGGCGGCACCGCCCATGTCCTTTTTCATCAGCAGCATGCCGGACGATGGCTTGATGTCGAGACCGCCCGTGTCGAAGCAGACGCCCTTGCCGACCAGCGTTACCTTCGGCGCCCCTTGCTGCCCCCACTGCATATCGATCAGGCGCGGCGCGCCGGCCGACGCACGGCCGACAGCATGGATCATCGGGAAATTCCGGTCGAGGAGATCGTCACCCTTGACCACCGAGACTTCGGCCTTGTGCCTGGCAGCCAGGGTCCGCACCGCCTCCTCCAAATCTTCCGGGCCCATATCGCTGGTCGGCGTGTTGACCAGATCGCGTGTCAGGAAGACGCCATCGGCAATGCGGCGAACGCGCCCGGCATCGACGCCTGCCGGCAGGCCGAAGCGCAGCGCCCTGCCTGACTTCTTGCCGTAACGGGTGAAGACATAGCCGCCGAGCACCAGTGCGGTGGCCGCGAGTTCGGGCTCGACCGGCGCCGAGGCGAAATGCCAGTCGCCTTCCGGCAAGGCCTTCGACAGTGCGCCGAGGGCGAGCGCGCCCTCGCCATCGCCGACGCCGAACAAGGCGCCGCCGAGCGCCCCGTTTTCGCCGGGCACGACCAGCGTCCTGCCTGCCTCGCCGGAAAAGCCGTTGGCCCTGGCCCAGGCGACAGCGGCCGGCGCAAGGCCGGCCGCGTCCAGACCGTCCCTGGCGATCAGATGGACCGGCAGCGCGCCCGGCAATGTCTTCCCGACGAGTTCGACAGGCATGCGATGTTCTCCGTGTGAGTCGCCATTCTTAACCGTCCGTTAGGGTTAACAGAATATTTCTGCGGGAGGGAAGACGGCCACGCAATGGCCGCGCATGAATGGAGGCTTAGGTGGCCATGCCGACCAACCGCAGGATCGATGCCAGGGGAAAACGGCTCATCATCACGGCCCTTGTGCTGGCGCTGGCGGCGGGCGTCGCCGGTTGCGGAACCGACAAGCTCTCCACCGGCTCTATCGCACGCACCGGCGGCAAACCGCTGGAAAGCATGTCGGCCGGGGAACTGCACAATGCCACCGGCGCACTCGGCCAATCCTACGCGAAGAACCCCAACGACAAGCGGATCGCGACGAATTATGCGGCGGCATTGCAGATGGATGGCGACGCCGATCAGTCGCTCGCCGTGATGCGCAAGCTCGCCATCGCTTTCCCCAAGGATCGTGACGTGCTTGCCTCCTATGGCAAGGCGCTGGCCGCCAATGGCCAGTTCGAGGCGGCGCTCGACGCCGTGCGCCGCGCTCAAACACCGGAATATCCCGACTGGAAGCTGGTGTCGGCCGAAGCGGCCATTCTCGACCAGACTGGCCAGAAGGACGATGCACGCCAGCTTTACCGCAAGGCGCTCGACCTCAAGCCGAACGAGCCTTCCGTGCTCTCCAATCTTGGCATGTCGTATGTGCTGGAAGGTGACCTGCGCACCGCCGAAACCTATATGCGCTCGGCCGCGCAGCAGCCGAATGCGGACAGCCGCGTCCGCCAGAACCTGGCACTGGTCGTCGGCCTGCAAGGCCGGTTCGACGAGGCCGAGAACATCGCCTCGCAGGAGCTCTCGCCCGAACAGGCGCAGGCAAACGTCGCCTATCTCAGGCAGATGTTGGCCCAGCAGAATGCCTGGAGCCAGCTCAAGGACCAGGACAAGCCGAAATCCGCGACCAACTGAGACCACAATCCCGATGCCCAACGAAGAAGCCGCGCTGCATGCGCGGCTTCTTCGTTTGAGGGAATGCAGGAATTTACCTCGCCGCTACTGGGCGTTTGTTGCCGGCGCCGCATGATCGCCGAAGATACCGCGTTGGCTGACCTGAATGCCGGCGGGACCCAAAATGATGGCGAAGAGCACCGGCAGGAAAAACAGGATCATCGGCACGGTAAGTTTTGGCGGCAGGGCGGCCGCCTTCTTCTCGGCCGCATTCATGCGCATGTCGCGGCTTTCGGCGGCAAGCACGCGCAGTGCATGCGCCACCGGCGTGCCGTAACGCTCGGCCTGGACGAGCGCCTGCGACACCGACTTGACCGAATCCAGGCCGGTGCGGCTTGCCAGGTTCTCGTAGGCCTGCTTGCGCTCCGGCAGATAGGAAAGCTCGGCGTTGGTGAGGATGAATTCTTCCGCCAGCGCCACCGATTGCGCACCGATCTCGTCGGCGACCTTGCGCAGTGCCGCTTCCACCGACATGCCCGATTCGACGCAGATCAGCATCAGATCGAGCCCATCCGGCCATGCCATCTGGATCGACTGCTTGCGCTTGGTGGCGCGGTTGTTGACGTAGATGACCGGTGCGTAGAAGCCGCCGTAAGCAACGAGGACGCAGACGAACAGCCTGATGACCAGTGGCTTGTCGGGCAGCCCTCCGAGCACGAAGATGTAGATTGCGGCCAGCGCGAAACCGACAAAAGGAAGCACGAGACGGAAGAAAAGGAACCGCGTCAGCGGATTCTGTCCACGAAAACCGGCCACCTTGAGTTTCTGCAATGTGCTCTCATCGGCGAGCGCGCGTCTCAGATCCAGCCGGTCGACAATGTTGCGCATGCCGATCGACTGTTCCTCGCGCAAGCCCTTGCGACGGCGGTCGGCCTCGACCGCAAGCCGGGCGCGCTGTTGCGCACGCAGTTCGTCGCGTTCCAGCGCAACGGATTTCATGCGTGACTTGAGCTGGTTTCCGCCAAACGCCGGCAGCAAGGTGAGGACGGTCGCAAACACCGCTATCGCGACCAGCATCGCGATCAGGAAGCTCGGATCCGTCAGGGTCTTGATGACTTGCTCGGTCATGCCAGCATCCTAGACTTCGAAGTTCATCATCTTGCGCATCACCAGGATGCCGATCGACATCCAGACCGCAGAGCAACCAAGGATCAGGTTTCCGACGCTGGTGTTGAAGAGCGGCATCAGGTAGGCCGGGCTCGACAGGTAGACGAGAAAGGCGACGATGAAGGGCAGCGCACCGATGATCGCGGCGGACGCCTTCGCTTCCATCGACAGCGCCGCGACCTTGGCTTTCATCTTCTTGCGATCGCGAAGCACGCGCGAAAGATTGCCCAGCGCCTCGGAGAGATTGCCGCCGGCCTGCGATTGAATCTGGATAACGATGCCGAAGAAGCTTGCCTCGGTGCAAGGCATGGTTTCGGGCATGCGCAAGGTCGCGTCGGGGATAGAGAGGCCCATCTGCTGTGAATCGACGATGCGGCGAAACTCGGTCTTCACGGGTTCGGGCGATTCGTTGGCGATCAAGCGCACGGCGTCGTTCAGCGGCAGGCCGGATTTGACCGCGCGCACGATGATGTCGAGCGCGTTTGGAAATTCGTTGAGGAATGCCTTGACCCGGCGGGCGCGACGAAACGTGACGAACCAGCGCGGCAGGCCCAGCCCCCCGGCCAACAGCACGCCCGGCAAGGCGATCAGCGGGGCTCCGGCCACAAAGGCGACCATCGTCAAAACGATGCCGCATATTGCGGAATATATATAGAAACGCTCGATGGTGGTCTTGAGGCCGGCCTGACGAAGCTGGGCTTTCAGCGGCGGTTTCTTGACGCGGCTGTCCTTGGTTTTCTGCTTGGCGTCGAGTTCGTTGAGAGAATCCTGAACCGATTTGCGCCGCTTGGTGGCTTCCGCCACGCGGTCGCGCGAGGCCTTGACGACGGAGCGATCCGTCTCGGCGGTCCTGATCGTTTCGAGCCGCTTGCCGGCCTGTTTCTCGTTGCTGATCCGGGTGAACAGAAATGCATAGGCGACGGCGCCGGCGCTGAAGCCGGCGAGCACGACAAACGCCAGTACTGTGCCGTCAATTCCAAACATTGGCCCGAACCCTTACACCCCAGCATACGTCAGTCAGCGCGTTTCTCCATCGCCTCGAGCGCAATGGCGAGACGCTGCTCCTCGCCGTAATAGCGTGCACGCTCCCAGAAATGCGGACGGCCGATGCCGGTCGATACGTGCTCACCCAGCAGCCGGCCGTTGGCGTCCTCGCCCTTGATGTTGTAGAGGACGATGTCCTGCGTGATGATGACGTCGCCTTCCATCCCGATCACCTCGGTGATGTGGGTGATGCGGCGCGATCCGTCGCGCAAGCGCGCCGCCTGGATGATCACGTCGATGGAGCCGACGACGATTTCGCGCACTGTCTTTTGCGGCAGCGAATAACCGCCCATGGCAATCATGGATTCGATACGGTTCAGGCATTCGCGCGGGCTGTTCGAGTGGATCGTGCCCATCGAGCCGTCATGGCCGGTGTTCATCGCCTGCAGCAGATCGAACACTTCGGGTCCACGCACTTCGCCGACGATGATGCGCTCGGGCCGCATGCGCAGACAGTTCTTGACCAGGTCACGCATCGTCACCTCACCCTCGCCCTCCAGATTGGGCGGGCGGGTTTCGAGGCGTACCACATGCGGCTGCTGCAATTGCAGCTCGGCCGAGTCTTCGCAGGTGATGACGCGCTCCTCGCGGTCGATATAGTTGGTCAAGCAATTGAGCAGCGTCGTCTTGCCCGAACCGGTGCCGCCCGAGATCACGATGTTGCAGCGAACACGGCTGATGATCTTGAGGACTTCGGCGCCCTGCGGCGAGATGGCGCCGAACTTGACCAATTGATCGAGCGTCAGCTTGTCCTTCTTGAATTTGCGGATGGTGAGCGTGGCGCCATCGATGGAGAGTGGCGGCGCGATGACGTTGACGCGGGAGCCGTCGGGAAGGCGCGCGTCGCAGATCGGGCTGGATTCGTCGACGCGGCGGCCAACCTGGCTGACGATGCGCTGGCAGATGTTGAGGAGCTGCTGGTTGTCACGAAAGCGGATGCCGGTCTGTTCGACCTTGCCGTTGACTTCGATGTAGACGTTCCTGGAGCCGTTGACCATGATGTCTGCGATGTCGTCGCGGGCGAGCAGCGGCTCGAGCGGCCCATAACCGAGCACGTCGTTGCAGATGTCCTCGAGCAGCTCTTCCTGCTCGGCGATCGTCATTGCGAAGTTCTTGATCGCGATGATGTCGTTGACGATATCGCGGATTTCCTCGCGCGCGCTTTCAGGATCAAGCTTGGAAAGCTGCGACAGATCGATGGTGTCGATGAGCGCGGAGAAGACCTGGCTCTTGGTATCGTAATAAGTTTCGCTCTTTTCGCGCTGTGCCCGCTTCGGCTCAGGCGCCAATGGCGGTGCCTCGACCGCACGGCGCGCCGGCGGTGCGACAGGCGCGCTTGGCGCCGCCGCGGGCCGGGTCAGAACCGCCGTGTCCATGGAACCTGCAGCCGGCGGCGCAACGGGCGCCGGTGCTGGCTGGCGAAATTCCGGCGTGAACCGGTTGCCGTCGTCGCTGCCTCTTTTACCAAACATGATCGACTACCGATTCCACTGCTGAAGCGTCACTTCTTGTTGCGCGAGAGCTTGCCGAGCAGGCTGCCGAGCCCGGCCTTCTTCTTGATCTTGATTTCGCTGCGCCCGGTCAGCACATGCGCCATTTCGTTGATCATCGCGACGACCGGGTTCTTGGCATCCATTTCGCCAAGCATGCGTCCGTTGTTGGCGGCATTGCCGAACAGCAACGGATCAAAAGCAATGACCGACATTGGCGACAAGCCGAGCGGCTCGGCGAAGTCGGACGGCGAAATCTCCGGGCGCTTCGGCACGCCGGCCTGGTTGATGATCAGCTTGGGCGGCGGATCATTGGGACGAAGCCGCTTGAGCATATCGACGAGGTTCTTGGTGTTGCGCAGATTGGCAAGTTCCGGTGTCGCGGTGATGACGATCTCGTCGGCCTTGACCAGGGTGTTCTTGGTCCAGCCCGTCCAGGCATGGGGGACGTCTAGCACCAGAAGCGGCACGCTGCGCTGGGCGGTGTCGATGAGCTGAACGAAGGCCTCGGGATCGAAATCATAGACCCGTTCGAGCGTCGAAGGTGCTGCCAGCAGCGACAGATGCTCGGCGCACTGGGTCAGCAGCCGGTCGAGATAGACTTCATCGATGCGTTCCGGTGAAAACACCGCCTCGGCGATGCCTTGCGCCGGATCCTGGTCGAAATTCATGTTGGCGGTGCCGAAAGCCAGATCGAGATCGGCGACGACCACTTCGGATTTGAACAGGGAGGACATCGCCCAAGCCACATTGTGGGCGATCGTCGAGGAGCCGACACCGCCCTTGGCGCCGACGAAGGCGATCGAGCGGCCGAGCGGCTCGGCTTCCGGATCGATAAAAATCGACGACACCACGCTGACGATGTCGGCCATCGAGACCGGCGCGATCACATATTCGGAAATGCCGTTGCGGATGAGCTCGCGGTAAAGGCCGACATCATTGTAGTGGCCGATCACCACCACCTTCGACGTCGGATCGCAATATTCCGAAAGCTGGGCGAGTTGTTCCAGCAATTGCTTGGGCTCGCTGCGCGATTCCAGCAGGATCAGGTTGGGCGTCGGCGCCGATTGGTAGAATTCGATGGCGGTGGGGACGCCGCCCATATGGACCTTGAGATGCGCCTTCGTCATGCGGCGGTCCTCGCCGGCGCGCTCGACCGGGTTGGCGACACCCTCGGTCTCGCAGAATGCCTGGATCGAGATGCGCGGGATCGGCCGCAACGCCTGCATCGCGGCGATGTCCTGCTGCGAGGTATCGCTGCCATCCACCGGGGCGTCGTAGGCAAGGTTGCTCATCGTCATGCTCTTTCCCGTGGCCTGTTCTATCCGAGACTGGCGGCTTAGTAGTCTACTTCCGAATTGCCCAGGAACTCATCCGAAATGCCTCTTGCACGGTAGACATCGATCACCGCGCCGCGATTTTCAGCATCGATTGTGGACGGCTTGCGCGGGCCGAGCAGATCGGCCGGGTTGGCCATCTGGGCGGCAAGATTGTTCTGATAGGAGCAGCCGAAGTCGGCATAGTGCTTATTCTCCGACGTATCGACGAGGTCGGCTGGCCAGCGTCCGCATTTGTCGGTCTGCGCCCTCACCGCAACATAAGCGACGCGGACCGGCGAGGATATCTCGCTCGAGGCGGCCTGGTAAGAGGTGACGACAAGCCGGTTGCGCTTGACGCCGCTGGCGATCGCGAGCCGGGCGAAATCACGGGCCGCCGCGGTCGCGGCGACCTCGTTGGCCGATCCGCTCGGGACCTGGATCGTCAGCGTCGGGGCGGCACTTCTGTCATAGCCATCGAGGAAGCCAAGAAGTGTATCGCGCTGAGAGCCGGTCATGCCGCGGTCACCGGCACCAACCGGGAGGTCGATCTTTTGATTCTTCTCGGCGATCACGATCGGATGGTTGGTGCGGTAATCGTCCGGAATGGCGCCGACCGTGATGCTGTCGCGCTGGGCGCAGCCGGCCAGCAGAGCCGCCACCGCAACCGCCAGGACAGGAACGGCTCCCCGGCAGACCCGCGAGCGGCCAAAGCGCATCGCTGCCGCGATGGTGCTTGCCTTCAATGCTGACTGAGACATGTCCGCTTCCCCGCTCACTTGTAGATGAAGCCGACAACGCCGTGGTAGCGGCCGTTGGGCTTGTCTGTCTGCATGGTGCCGTAGACGCGATTGACGCGGCCAAGGAACATGCCGGCGCCATCGCTGGCGGCGTTGAAATTGTCGTCCGGCTTGGCAAGGTCGTTGCGTGCTACCGGCTTCACCAGATAGGGCGTGATGATGATCACGAGCTCGGTCTCGTTGCGCACGAAGTCCCTGCTGCGGAAGAGCGCGCCGAGCACCGGTATCTTTGTCAGTCCGGGCAACCCATTGACGGCTTGCCTGACATCGTCGCGAACCAGGCCGGCGATCATCATGGAGCCGCCTGAGGGCAGTTCCACCGTCGTATCGGCAAGACGCTTGCGCAGCGACAGGGCATTCATTCCGGGACTGGTCACGCCCGAGGAGAGCGATACGGATCCCTCGGTTGTCGGCTCGGAAACCGACGTCCTGACCTTCAGGCTTATGCGGCCGGGAGACAACACCACCGGCTGGAATTCCAGGCCGATGCCGTACTCGATCTTGTCGAGGGTGTAGGTTTTCAGGCCAGTCTGGTTGTCGGAGGATACGTTCTGGGAGACGCTGCTCACCATATTGTATTCACCGCCGACCTTGAAGGTCGCCTTCTCGCCTGATACGGCGGTCAGGGTCGGCTCGGCCAAGGTCTTCATGACCCCGGACTGCTCCATGGCGTTGATATAGGCCTGCAGCCCCGACGCGCCGATCTGGAAGCCCGAATTCGACAGCTGCTTGCCAAGGCCGGTGAAGTTGTCGCTGATCGAGCCGTAGCTGATGCCGTTGCTGCCACCGCTGCCGACCATGTTGACGCCAAGTTGCTTCATCACCGAACGGCTGACTTCGGCGACCGTGACCTTCAGCGTGACCTGGTCGTCGCCAATGATCTGCAGCAGGTTGACGATCTTGCTGGTGCGGCGCTCCTGGTCCGGGTTGTTGATGTCGACACCGCTCTGGGCCGAACCGCCGGCCGCCGTCTGCGAATATTGTCCCGTCGTCGCTTCACCACCCGAAACGAAGATCGTCGCCAGGTCGACCGCGCGTTTTGCGTCCAGCGGCGTGTCGACCGTTCCGGTCAGGACGACGTTGTCGTTGAGCAGTTCCACCTTGATGGTGGACGTCGGCAGGAAGCGCCTGATATAATCCTCAAGGCCGGCAACATCGCGTTCGACAGCCAGGTCCAGGCTGACGATCTGCTCGCCATTCGGGCCGAAGACAAAAATGTTCGTCTCGCCGACCGCCTTGCCGAACAGATAGATGCGCCGCGCGGTGCGGGTCACCGCATCGGCAACTGCCGGGTTGGCAACGAGAATGTCGTAGGCATCGCTCGGCAGGTCGATGACCACAGACTTGTTGAGGCCGAGCTTGACGCGCTGGGTGGCCGTCGATGCCGTGACCTGCGCGTTCTTTGCCTCGACGACGCTGCCTTGCAAATTCGATCCGACGAGCAGCAGGCCGAACGCCGCGGCTACAATTGCCGGCAGTTTACCGCTTAGCCTCATTTCCTTGCTCCCACTTCGGAAACTTCGCCCGACTTGATCAGCCTCACCGTTCCCCTGCGGCCATTGCCGGAAACGAGATAGTCGGCCTCACCCAGATTCTTTTCCTGCGTGTCCGCGACTGCCCGCAGCGCCAGGGTCAGGCGATCCGCCATCTGTTGGGCGACGGTGATGATCTCCGCCTGCTTGGGCGTCAGTTCCAGCGTTGCAGTCTGACCTACCCTGGTCTTCTTGCCTTCCTCGTCCTCCTGAATGGTCTGGTCGATGGCCAGGACGCGGATGTTCTTGAGGATGGTCTCGGTGTTGAAGCCGGCGGCGCCGCTGGCGGCATCGGCCCTGCGGGTCATGATGACGTCGACGAAATCGTTGGGAAGAATGAAGCCGCCGGCCGACGTATCGGCCGAGATGGCCGTGGCGACCGCCCGCATGCCGGAAGGCAGGATCGACGACATGAAGCTCTGCCCCTCGCCGATCAGCTTGGACCGCCGCAGCGGTTCTCCGGCATACATCGCCACACGGGCAACGGAACTCTTCAGCTTGTCCAGTGCCTCGGGCTCGGCGGTGCGGGTGATGAAATTCGCGTTGACGCCGTCGGCGGGCCAGGATTGCCAGGCGATGTTGTTTTGGATCGGGCTGCCCATCGGAACGTCGCCTGAAAGCACAAGCACATCCTGGAGTGCCACTGCCGGGGCCTGGGGACCGGAATCGACGACGACCTGGGGCGGCGGTGCCACCATGTTCTTCGCGACATAGCCAGCGCCACCCGCCGCAGCCACCGCCACGCTCAGAATTATCAATCGCGATGCTGGCATTTGTCCGAACCCTTGCCCTGGCAAACCACGTAGCCAAGCCGGACTTTGCAGCGGCAATCGTCAAAACAAGGTTAATGTAATGCTTACGATCGTGATTAATTTAAGGTTTACATAAATTAGCCGGAATGTGGTCTGGACGGCCAAAATGGCCGGGCCGGCCCTGTTGAGAACGGGGTTTCGGCAATGCTGACAGACAATAAAAATAAGATCGTGCTCAAGCCGCCAGCCTGGCAAGCGCCCATACCATCAAAGGCGAATCCGGATAGGTCAGCAACCCGCCAAGGCCGAGCGCGACGCCATAGGGGACACCTTTTGCCTCGTCGGCGAAATGGCGCAGAAACGGATTTTGGCCGGTAACGGCCGCAAGCAGCGACTTCCGGTAGAGGATGATGGCGAGCGTCAGCAGGCCGCCGATGATTGTCGAGGCGACAAAATATTCGACGAGATTGATATTGAGGCCCATCCACATCGCGCTGGCGGCCAGAAGCTTGGCGTCGCCGCCGCCCATGCCGCCCATTGCAAACAGGCCGAACGTCACAGCCAGGACCAGGGCGCCGGCGGCGAAATGTCCGCCATAGACCGCCCAGTCCATACCCGTCAGCGGCGCGACCAGCGCGAAAACGACGACGAGCAGCACCGGCACGCGATTGGCGATCGTCATCGACAGCATGTCGGAGATCGCGGCAAACAGCATGCAGAACGGAAAGACGACGAAGATCAGGGCTTCAAGCATCGGCGCTATGCCTATTGTCCGATTTCACGGGGCTCAATCTAAGTATGTTCGATTAACGATTGATGAGGCCAGGAACGAAAAGACGACCTATACTGGCGGCGGCATAGAAAAAGGGCCACCACGTGGCGGCCCTTTTCCAGAACGCAATCCAAATGCTCGGCGATAAGGCCGATCAGCTGCCGCTCGGCGTGCCGTTCAAGGTGGTTCCGATGTTGGTGAACTTAGCATTGAGCGCATTGCCGAGCGTGCCGGCGCCAGTGATGATGGCGAGCGCGATGAGAGCGGCGATCAGACCATATTCGATAGCGGTCGCGCCGGATTCGTCCTTCACAAAACGTGCGATGAGATTAGACATTCGAGAGCTCCTACTCCACGTGTTACAGCACTTCCGTCAACTTCTGTGATGGTTGATCGGATGCTGCCAATCTAGGGAGAAGCTCTTTCGATCGGCTTAAGAAACAGCCTTACCGATTCCTTTCCCGGTTCGAACATATTGCGTGGTTAACCTGGGGCTAATATACCACTGAGCCTTCTCGCCCCGGGTTTGTGGACTTCCGGACAGCGCCCGGCGGGCGTCCTTGTCTGCCATCGCATCATTGGCGACACCGCATGCTTAACCGTTGGTTCACCAATCTCGTTCATGTTCCGTTGATCAGTCCGCCTGCGTGGAGCGCCTCAATGGCCCAGCCGAGATCGTCAATCCTGATTGCCGCGCTTCTTGCCGTCTCGAGCTTCGTCGCGCCCGCCATGGCCGGCGCCGGCATCGAGGTCACGATGAACCAGGCCAAGATCGTCAAACTGTCGCGTCCCGCCGACACCATCGTGGTCGGCAACCCGGCAATCGCCGACGCTTCGGTGCAGGACGCTTCAACGATCGTGCTCACCGGCAAAGGCTTTGGGGTCACCAATCTGGTTGTGCTCGATACGGACGGCAGCCCCATCGTCGACGAGCAGGTTACCGTGGTGCGGCAAGCCGCCTCGTCCGTGCGCATCTATCGGCGCGCCGAAATCCAGACGATGTCGTGCACACCCTATTGCGAAAGCTCGTACAAGAGCGAAGCGGAGAAGTCTTCGGAAGCGGAGATGAGCGTCAGCCGATAGGTGGCGTTGCCGACTGCCGTTCCGGTTATTGGCTGGTTAAGAGGCCTGCGCCGACTTTAACGATCATCCAAACCGGACCTCAATCGGTTTGCGCTAATGCTCCTTCCGAGACCGCATAGAGATCGGCAGGATTGGACATGAGCACGGAATTCGGCTGCGCAGGCGACCACAGAGCGGGACGCCGAAGGTTTTTCGCCCGCTTCCTTCGTGACCGGCACGGCGCCACGGCAATCGAATTCGCGATCCTTTCAGTCCCCTTCGCGCTGCTTGTCTTTGCCATTCTGGAAAGCTGCATCTCGTTTGCCGGCCAGGAGGTGATGGCCAACGTCACCGACGATGTGGCGCGCAAGCTGCGCACCGGCCAGTTGAGGGCGGCTGACGTTGCCGGAACCAATTTGAGGGACATGATCTGCACGAAACTGCAGATCATCGTTTCCCAGGATTGTCCCAATCAACTGCTGGTGGATCTTCGCCAATATACGTCGTTCGCCGATGCGGCCACGGCTGGCTTCAAGATCCAGAACGGCGATGTCGTACTGACGAAAGGCACCGCAACCCAATCGTTCTCAGTGACAGCGGGTGCGGCGGAGTCGAGGAACATGCTTCGGGTCTTCTACAAGTGGCCTGTTATGACCGATCTGCTGGCGCAGTCGATGGGCGGCAACAAGACCCTGCATTTCGCATCGGTGACCTGGCAGAACGAGCCGTTCGACAACTGAGCGGAATGCACGAGCAGTATAAGAAAAGGGCAAGGGCATGATGCGTGCGGGGGCACATCTTATGATTACGGGAGTTTGGCGGAAAGCAAGTCGATTCTGGTCCGATCGCCGTGGCATCGCGGCGGTTGAATTCGCGTTGATCATGCCAATTCTGCTGATCATGTATTTCCTCACAATGGAAGCGTCGCAAGCCATCGAGACCAGCAAGAAGGTCAGCCGTATCGGCAGCATGGTGGCCGATCTCGTCACCCAGCAGACAAGCGTCCTCAAGGCGGATGTCGACGCCATCATGCAGATCGGCAGCGTCACCCTTCAGCCCTACAACCGCTCGCCCCCTAGCATCACCATCACGGCGATACAGGTTACGCCCGATGCGACGAGGGCACTGGTGGTTTGGTCACGCAAATTGGTCGCCGGCGTCGCCAGCCGTGGCGCCGGCGCCACCACCGAGACAACGATCCCGACGTCGCTCAGAGTCGCCAACACGTTTCTCATTCGCGTCGAAAGCAACCTCGGCTATACGCCAGCCATCGCGTGGAGCGCGAGCAGTCAACAGAAGCTTGGACTGACCTCGGCTTTCAGCAACATAACCATGGGCGAAACCTATTATCTGCGCCCCCGCAGAAGCGTGACGATCCCTTGCAGCGACTGTTGAACAGAACCAGCTAGGCCCTGCGCAGGGCCGCTACTGCTGCGGCTCACGGTCCGAAACGAAGCGCACGATAGCAGCGGCCATCTCGTAGTCTTTTGGCGCCACGCGAGCGAAGCCGCCGGAATGTCCCGATTCCAGGAGGGCGTAGATATCGGGCGTCGTCGACTTGAGGTTGGTGAGGAACACGGCAAGTCGACGCTTGGCTTCCGGGTCGAGATCGCTGCGGACCGCGTGCGGGCCGTATCTCAGCAGACCCGACGTCCACACGACACGAAGCGCCGTCACCGAGAGCCCTGCCGCCTCCAACCTGGCCTGCGTGCCCGACGGTTCTCGCGGGCCGTCGGCAGCGGCCGTCACCCAGCCAAACAGGCCATCAGCCTTGCCGTCGACCAGCATCGTCTCGGCCGCCGCGGCCGAATCGGCACGGGCCAGAAACGGTGCATCTTCCGCGATCTTGCGGCCTTCCGCGGCCAACGCCGCCAATGGCAGGAGAGAACCGCCGACGCTGTCCGAAGGCGCCATGGCGATACGATGGCGGTCCATCGCCGCAAGGTCGGGCAGCTTGCCGTCCCGCGTCAGCAGAACGGAGCGGATGCCGATCGCGCCGTCTGAATCGACCGGAGCGACAAGCGGTTCGATACATAAGCAGCGCTGCGAGGCCGTTGCATAGGCGGTGGCCGAATAGATCGCATATTCGATGCGGGAATCGGCCTGCGCCTCGATCAGCGCGGCATAATTGCGGGCAACGACAAACTCGACCTTCATGCCCAATGCTTTGGTGTAGGCGTCGGTCAACACAGCCAGCCCCGGAACGGCGTTGCCGGCACCTGGCTCGGCAACGATGCCTATGCGAAACGTGCCGATATCATCGCGCCAGTCGGCATGCGCCGGGTTGGACCAGAGCCCGACGAGCGCGCCCGGCCCCAGCAACAGAGCGGCATATGTCTTTAACGCAACCCTCATGACAGAACCGCCGTCTGTTTTCCCGGATCGATGCTCAGATCGTCATTCCCAAACCGCTGCGCACTTTTGGGCGACGCACTGCTTGCTTTGGGCAAGTCGTTGCCCCCAAAACCGCTGCGCACTTTTGGGCGATATGCACTGATTGTCACGCCTGCCCGTTGCCGTTTGGTTTCCGAATTGCCAATGAAGTCGCGGAACCCTATGTCTGGTCGGTCAAACTGGCAACAACTTGATGGCGCGCGCTTTCCTCTTCGTCCTGGATTCCTTCGGCATCGGCGGCGCGGCCGACGCCGACCGCTACGGTGACGCCGGCGCCAACACATTCGCGCACATCGCAGAGGCCTGTGCGGAGGGCCGTGCGGATCGCGAAGGGTCTCGTAGTGGACCGCTGTTTGTCCCTCATATGGCCTCACTCGGGCTTGGCAAGGCTGCCGAAACCGCGACGGGACTGGGATTTGCCAACAGCGGGGCGGATATGCTCCCAACTGCCTTTCACGGCGCCGCACAGGAGGTTTCGAGCGGCAAGGATACGCCATCCGGCCATTGGGAAATCGCCGGCCTGCCGGTGCGCCTCGACTGGGGCTATTTCCCGGATACGGTTCCGGCCTTTCCGGCCGAACTGACCGAGGCGATCATCCGTGAAGGCAAGGTGCCGGGCATTCTCGGCAATTGCCATGCGCCGGGCACCGAGATCATCGAGCGCTTCGGTGAGGAGCACATCCGGACCGGCAAGCCGATCTGCTACACGTCGGTCGACTCGGTCCTGCAAATCGCCGCGCATGAAGTCCATTTCGGCCTCGACCGGCTTTATGAATTCTGCCAGGTGGTGCGCAGGCTGGTTGACCCGCTGAGGATTGGACGGGTGATCGCGCGGCCGTTCGTCGGCGAAACCACCGCCACTTTCGAGCGGACATACAACCGTCATGACTACGCCGTGCCTCCGCCGGAACCGACCCTGCTCGACCGGCTGACGGCGCGTGGCAGCCGTGTCATCGCCGTCGGCAAGATCGGCGACATCTTCGCCCATCGCGGAATTTCGCAAGTGCGCAAGGCGGCAGGCAACATGGCGATGTTCGACGAGGCGCTGGGTGCGATCGATGATGCCGGCGACGGTGACCTCGTCTTCGCCAATTTCGTCGACTTCGACACCGAATTCGGTCACCGCCGCGATGTCGCAGGCTATGCTGCCGCGCTCGAGGCCTTCGACCTGCGGCTGCCGGAAGCATTTGCGAGGCTGCGGCAGGGCGATCTTCTCATCCTGACGGCCGACCACGGCAACGACCCGACCTGGGGCGGGACCGATCACACGCGCGAGCGCATTCCGGTGATCGGCACTGGACCGGGTCTCAAGGGCGGCGACATCGGACTGAGAACGACATTCGCCGACATTGGCGAGACCCTGGCCGAGCATCTCGGGCTGGCGCCCGGACGCTACGGCACTTCTTTCTATACGGCGATCGGCGGTCATGCCTGAATTGCCGGAAGTCGAAACCGTCCGGCGCGGACTTCAGCCGGTTCTGGAAGGCGCCACCATCGCCCGCGTCGAGGCGCGCCGACCGGATCTGCGCTTTCCATTTCCCGAGAAATTCGCGCAGCGGCTGACCGGCAAGACGATCACGGCACTCGGCCGCCGGGCCAAGTATCTGACGATGGACCTGGAAGGCGGGCCCGTGCTGATCTGCCATCTCGGCATGTCGGGCTCATTCCGCGTCGAGACGGCCGATGGCAGCGACATGCCCGGCATCTTCCGGCACGACCGCTCGAAAAGCTCCAATCACGACCACGTCGTCTTCCATGTCGAGTCTCCAACCGGTGCCCGGTCCCGCGTGATCTTCAATGATCCGCGCCGCTTCGGCTTCATGTTGTTTGCGGAGGGACTGCCGGACGTTCACCCGATGCTGGCTGGACTTGGCGTCGAGCCTACGGGCAACACATTGGACGGTGCGCTGCTCGCCTCATTGATGAAGGGGCGGCGATCACCACTGAAGGCAGCGCTTCTCGACCAGAGGCTGATCGCCGGGCTCGGCAACATCTATGTGTCGGAGGCGTTGTGGCGTGCCGGCCTGTCGCCGCTGCGCGAGGCGGGCACGATCGCCAGGCCCGGAAAGAAAGCCCAAGCCCAAAGCGAACACCTCGCGCAAGCCATTCGTTCGGTGATATCGGATGCGATCGCAGCCGGCGGCTCCTCACTGCGGGACTATATGCAGACCGATGGGTCGCTGGGCTATTTCCAGCACGCCTTCGCCGTCTACGACCGCGAAGGCGAGGCCTGCTCCAAGCCCGGCTGCGGCGGCCACATCGAACGGATCGTGCAGAGCGGCCGATCGACCTTTTATTGCCGGACATGTCAGCGGTGAGTTTGAGCAATTCCAGGAAAAGTGTGAAACGGTTTTCCGTCGAGAATTGCGTCGAGACAAGGAGATGGGAGCGGTTCTGCGTTTCCGTGAAACGATGAACCGCTCTAGACGAGCGTGAGCAAGGAGAAGCAGCCATGGCCTATGAGACGATCATCACCGAGACGCACGGCAAGGTTGGGCTGATCACGCTGAACAGGCCGCAGGCGCTCAACGCGCTGAATTCGCAGATTCTGACCGAAGTGGTGGCAGCCGTGAACGGGTTCAGCGCCGATCCAGATATCGGCGCCATGGTCATCACGGGTTCCGAAAAGGCTTTCGCCGCCGGCGCCGATATCAAGGAGATGCAGTCCATCTCCTACGCGGACGCCTACGCTCAAGACTTCTTCGTCGGCTGGGAGGAACTGACGCGGGCGCGAAAGCCTATTATCGCGGCGGTGGCGGGCTATGCACTCGGCGGCGGCTGCGAGCTGGCGATGATGTGCGATTTCATTATCGCCGCCGACACGGCCAAATTCGGCCAGCCCGAGATCAGCCTCGGCGTCATTCCAGGCATGGGCGGGTCACAAAGGCTGACCCGCTTCGTCGGCAAGTCGAAAGCGATGGACATGTGCCTGACCGGGCGGATGATGGATGCCGCCGAGGCCGAGCGTTCTGGTCTGGTGTCGCGGGTCGTGCCTGCCGGCGAGCTTGTCGAGGAGGCGCTGAAGGCCGCAGCCAAGATCGCCGCTTTCTCACTACCATCGGTGATGATGGCGAAGGAGGCTGTCAACCGCGCCTTCGAGACGACGCTTGCCGAGGGATTGCGGTTCGAGCGCCGGCTGTTTCACTCGCTGTTTGCACTGGACGATCAGAAGGAAGGCATGGCGGCCTTTGCCGAGAAGCGGAAGCCGAATTTCACCAACCGCTGACGCCAATCCCTTGGCCGCGAAGAAGATGGCTGTTGGCCGCCAAAAAGAAGACCGGGCAGCGTTGACGCGCCGGAAAAGCTGAACTATAAGCCGCACCAACCGAGGCGGCCCCGTGGCTGCCCGTTTGTTTTTTGCGCCCTGCGGCATTCCGCATGCGCCGACCAGATCAGAAGAGAGGCATCATGGCCAATACATCCTCGGCCAAAAAGGCAACGCGCAAGATCGTCCGCCGCGCAGCGATCAACAAGAACCGCCGCTCGCGCGTCCGCACCTATATCCGCCAGGTCGAAGAGGCGCTTGCCTCCGGCGACAAGGCTGCCGCACAGGCTGCCTTCAAGATCGCGGAGCCGGAATTGATGCGCGCCGCGACCAAGGGCGTGATTCACAAGAACACGGCGTCCCGCAAGGTGTCGCGACTGGCTCAGCGGGTCAAGGTACTGTCGGCCTGACATTACTTGCCTAGACTGACGTTCTTCGAACCCGGCCGTTTGTGCCGGGTTTTTTCGTTTGCCGGCAAGCACTTAAAAAGAATGTCCGGAAACGGCGTCTTAGGCGGATTTCACAATTGGGAATAGTTTGCCGGCATATGCATGCCTGCTGTTGATCGGCATGCTTGAAAAGGGCCAGCTTAATGATTCTTAACTGTCAGAAATAGCTTATAATTTTCAGACACTTACTGATGGTGATCCACAGCTTGTCCACACCGGGCCGACCCGATCGGGGACAAGTCGCTGTCAAGCGAATTATTTCAGAATATTTCTCTCAGCGTCCGGTTTTTCATATTCGCCGGAAAAGGGTTTGAATCACAATGGCTTTGTTAAAATGTGCCGTCACGGCACGCCACTCGAACCCGCCTCCAGTAACCAGATTCCTTAAAAATCCGTTAGACGTGGCCTTGCCCTATCCACAGCGATTTCGGTAGTGTCGATCTATCGAAAGGGACGGGCTCTGGCTCTTAACCCAAGCCTGAATCGGCCAGCTTAAATTGGCGGGATTTGCAACGCGGATCAAGTCCGCGGACGGGTTTGGTTTGTCTTTTTCGATACGGTAGGGGACTGGCGTAACTAGACATGGCAGGTAGACGGCGCGCCGGCGCTCCTTTCGCCGGACGGTGTTGTATTGCCCTGACATACCCAACGCGGACTGGCTTCCATGGGCCGGCACCGGTTCCCGCAGATAATGGGCGACGTTCATCTGCCGGCGGCGGCAGCGGACATCGTAGCAAAGACTTAGGTCGCCGGAACCGGATGCAGGAGGCGCATCCCCGGTGGAAACAGGTACGGAAGAACAAGGAAAAGATCATGCAGAGCGGCATCGAAAGGGAGCTTACGGGCGACCTCCCATTTCCTGGAACTTTGATCGGAGCAAACGACATGGCGGTGTCCAGCGACGCGGAACAGAAATTCGACCGGGTCAAAGCCCAGTTGAAGGCGCGCCTGGGAACCGAAGTCTATTCGAGCTGGTTTGGCCGCATGAAGGTCGCCGAGGCTTCCAAGGGCATCGTCCGCATCTCGGTGCCTACTGCCTTCCTGCGCTCATGGATCAACGGCCACTATCTCGACCTCATCTCCGAGTTGTGGAAGCAGGAGGATCCCGATCTCCTCAAGATCGACATCGTCGTGCGCACGGCAACCCGTCAGGGACGCAGCCAGGCCGAGCCAGAGGTAACGCCAGCACGCAGCAAGGTGACACGGCAGACGCAGACGGCGCTTGCCGCCGGCACAGTCAGCCCCAGCCGGGTGGAGCGCGCACCGGCTCCGCGTCCGGGCACACCGATCGAGAGCGAATTCCGCCACAACGTTTTGGGATCACCGCTCGATCCGCGCTACACGTTCGGCTCCTTCATCGAGGGACCGTCGAACCGGGTGGCCTTCGCCGCCGCCAAGGCAGTGGCGGAATCGCAATCGAGCGCGGTGCGCTTCAATCCGCTTTTCCTTCACGCAACCGTCGGGCTCGGCAAGACACATTTGCTGCAGGCCATCGCCGCGGAATCGCTGAAGCAGAACCCCAAGTCGCGCGTCGTCTATCTCACGGCCGAGTATTTCATGTGGCGCTTTGCCACCGCGATCCGCGACAACAACGCGCTGACGCTCAAGGAACAGCTGCGCGACATCGACCTGCTCATCATCGACGACATGCAGTTTCTGCAGGGCAAGTCGATCCAGCACGAATTCTGCCACCTCATCAACATGCTGCTCGACAGCGCCAAGCAGGTCGTCGTCGCCGCCGACCGGCCGCCATCGGAACTGGAATCGCTCGAACCGCGGGTCCGTTCGCGCCTCAATGGCGGTGTCGCGCTTGAAATGTCGGCGCCCGATTTCGCCATGCGCCTCGGCATGCTCAAATTGCGCCTTGCCACGGCCAGGAGCGACGACGCGTCGCTCGACATTTCGGAGGAGATCCTCAATCACGTCGCCCGCACCGTGACCGGCAGCGGACGCGAGCTGGAAGGCGCCTTCAATCAGCTTTTGTTCCGTCAATCCTTCGAGCCGCAGATCACCATCGACCGGATCGACGAAATCCTCGGCCACATCTATCGCACCGGCGAGCCGAAGCGTGTCCGTATTGAGGACATCCAGCGCATCGTGGCGCGTCACTACAATGTGTCGAAGACCGAATTGCTGTCCAACCGGCGCACGCGCACCATCGTCAAGCCGCGGCAGGTCGCCATGTACCTGTCGAAGGTGATGACGCCGCGCTCGCTGCCTGAGATCGGACGGCGTTTCGGCGGCCGCGATCACACCACGGTGCTGCATGCCGTGCGCAAGATCGAGGACCTTTCCGGCAACGACAACACGCTGGCGCAGGAACTTGAGCTTCTGAGGCGGTTGATCAACGACCAGGCCTGATCCTCCGGGGATGGCAGAGCCGGAACAATACCGGAATTCAATGGCTTGCCAGTGCGGCGCTGGGCCTGGATCGGGCTCGTGGCGCCGCCTGGGAGCGATCTGGATTTCGGTTTTACGACACTGGCTAGCGGACTTCGGGCGCGTTATCCCCAGAAAGCCCGCCTAGTCGGCCTGAACCGGTGGCGCGGGCTTGCGTTTGCTGGTTTTTTCCTGTCAGTTTACGCAGATTCTGAGCCTGTTCAGACCTTTCGCGGGACGCCGCCCACTGGTGACCCGTCATTCATTCAAGCGAGCCTGTTTCGTCATGCGTGTTATCCTGGAACGGTCAAATCTCCTGAAGTCGCTCAACCACGTCCATCGTGTGGTCGAGCGGCGAAACACCATACCGATCCTGTCCAACGTGCTGCTCAGCGCCGAAGGCGCCAGCCTTGAAATGAAGGCGACCGATCTCGACCTCGAGGTGACCGAAGCGACGCCCGCCAAGGTGGAGCGCGGCGGGGCGACGACAGTCCCGGCACATCTGCTCTACGACATCGTGCGCAAGCTTGCCGATGGCGCCGAGGTGATGCTGAAGACGGACGAGGACGGCAACGCCATGACGGTGACGTCTGGCCGCTCGAGCTTCCGCCTTCAGTGTCTGCCGCAATCCGACTTCCCGGAGCTCTCGGCCGGATCCTTCTCGCATATCTTCCGTCTCGACTCGGTTGCCCTGAAAGGCCTGATCGAGAAGACCCAATTCGCCATCTCCACCGAGGAGACGCGCTATTACCTGAACGGCATCTACCTGCACACGCATGAGGTCGGCGGCAAGCTGAAGCTGCGCTCGGTGGCGACCGACGGCCACCGCCTGGCGCGCGCCGAGATCGATGCGCCAGCGGGTTCCGAAGGCATGCCGGGCATCATCATTCCGCGCAAGACGGTGAGCGAGCTGCAGAAGCTCGTCGACGATCCGGATGTCGCGGTCACCACCGAACTGTCGGACACCAAAATCCGCTTCACCATCGGCAGCGTGGTTTTGACCTCGAAGCTGATCGACGGCACCTTCCCCGACTATCAGCGGGTCATTCCGACCGGCAACGACAAGAAGCTGATCATCGACCGCCAGAGCTTTGCCGCCGCCGTCGATCGTGTCTCGACCATCTCTTCCGAACGCGGCCGCGCGGTGAAGCTGTCGATCAGCGAGGGTCAGGTGACGCTTGCGGTCAACAATCCGGATTCAGGCAGCGCCACCGAAGAACTGTCCGCCGACTATTCATCCGATCCGATCGAGATCGGCTTCAACGCCAAGTACCTGCTCGACGTTGCCGCGCAGCTGACCGGCACGGAGGCCAAGTTCATGCTGGCGGATGCCGGTTCGCCGACACTGATCCACGACATGGCCGACGAGACCGCGCTTTATGTGTTGATGCCGATGCGGGTGTAGCGGCGCGGTGTCAGCACTTCGGTCCTGTTGTGAACGGCGGCAAGCGCGATATTTACGGCAACTCCTAGAGCAATTCCAGGAAAAGTGTGAAGCGGTTTTCCGTCCGGAATTGCGTCAAAACAAAGAGATAGAGCGGTTCTGCGTTTCCGTGAAACGATGGAGCGCTCTATAGGCGGATAGCGGTTGCCGGGACAGAACCATATAAGTAAGCTAACACTTACTAATTTCCGCAACTATGCGGCGCTGACGATCGATCTGGCGCCAGGTGCCGTGGTTTTTTCCGGCGACAACGGCGCCGGCAAGACCAATCTCCTCGAAGCGATCTCCTTTTTGACACCAGGGCGTGGCTTGCGCCGCGCCCCTTACGCGGATGTCGCACGCGAGCGCGGCGACGGCGGCTTTGCATTGCATGCCCGGCTCGACGGACCTGACGGCCAAGTCGAGATCGGAACAGGCATTTCCGGCGGCGACACCGCCGGCGAAGGCGGCAGGCGGGTGCGCATCAATGGAGCTCCGGCGCGTTCGGCCGAGGACATGCTGGAATGGCTGCGCGTGGTGTGGCTGACGCCGGCCATGGACGCGTTGTTCACCGGGCCGGCCGCGGATCGCCGGCGCTTTCTCGACCGGCTGGTGCTGGCGATCGATCCCGGCCACGGGCAACGTGCGATCGACTACGAGAAGGCGATGCGTGGCCGTAACCGCTTGCTTACTGAAGGCTCTCGAGACGGCCGCTGGTTCGACGCTATCGAGACGCAGATGGCCGAAACCGGTGTGGCGATCGCCGCCGCGCGGGCCGAGATGGTGCGTCTTCTCGCCGCCATGATCGACAGGCTGCCCGACACAGGACCGTTTCCGCAGGCCGACATCGGCCTTTCGGGCGATCTGGAAGCCGAGATTGCCGTCGCGCCGGCAGTCGATGTCGAGGAACGCTTCCGCCGGACGCTTGCCGACGGCCGTGAGCGCGACCGCGCCGCCGGGCGCACGCTCGATGGCCCGCATCGTTCGGACCTGATGGTTCGGCACCGCCCCAAGGCGATGCCGGCCGAGCTTTGCTCGACAGGCGAGCAAAAGGCGCTGCTGGTCGGCATCGTGCTGTCGCATGCAAGGCTGACCGGCGAAATGTCGGGCATGACACCGATCCTGCTGCTCGACGAGATCGCCGCGCATCTCGACAGCCGGCGCCGCACGGCGCTGTTTTCCATCCTGGAGGAACTGAACTGCCAGGCGTTCATGACAGGAACCGATGCTGCGCTGTTTTCCAGTCTCCAGGGACGCGCGCAATTCCTGACTGTCGACCATGGGACGGTTGGGCCAACCGAAGATCCCTGACAAGGTTTTTCAGTCCCTGTATGATCAGGCAATGACCACTGCCGCCCTGACCGCAGACGAGATCGAACGCTATGCCCGCCACATCGTGCTGCCGGAGATCGGCGGAGCCGGCCAGCAAAGGCTGAAACAGGCCCGGGTGCTGGTCATCGGCGCTGGCGGGCTGGGCGCGCCGGTGCTTGAATATCTCGCCGCCGCCGGCGTCGGCACACTAGGCGTGGTCGATGACGACACCGTTTCGCTGTCCAATCTGCAGCGCCAGGTCATTCACGGTACCGACACTGTCGGCCTGCTGAAAACCGATAGCGCCAAGGCGGCAATCGCTCGCATCAATCCCAACACAATTGTTGAAGCGCACACAATCCGGCTGACCAAGGACAATGCGCCCGCCCTCGTCGCCCGCTATGACATCGTCGTCGACGGTTCCGACAATTTCGAAACGCGCTATGCCGTGGCCGATGCCTGCGCGAGCGAAGGCAAGCCGCTGGTGCATGCCGCCGTCGGACGCTTCGATGGTTCGGTAACGGTGCTGAAGCCATTCGAAGACGGCAAGGACGGCAAACCCAATCCAGGCTATCGCGATCTGTTTCCCGAGGCGCCGCCGCCGGGCCTGGTGCCGTCCTGCGCCGAAGCCGGCGTGCTTGGCGCGCTGGCCGGTGTCGTCGGCACGCTGCAGGCCATGGAGGCGATCAAGCTGATCACCGGCGTCGGCGAACCGCTGGTCGGCCGGCTGCTGCTCTATGATGGGCTGGCGGCGCGCTTCGACACCATCCGCTACAAGAGAAGCTGAATTCTTGGACCGGATCGAAGCTGTCTCCATCACGCGGATCCCGACCGATTTCGACCGCTGGGACGATGTGCTCGCATTGATCATGCGCGCTTTCGCCTCGATGGACGGCGTCATCGACCCGCCCTCCTCGGCCCACCTTTTGACCACCGACACTCTGCGGGACAAGGCGCGGTGGGAGACCGGCTTCGTCGCGCTCAAGGGCGATCGGATCGTCGGCTGCGTCTTTGCCCTTGAAAAGGTGACAGAGTTCTATGTCGGCAAGCTCGCGGTCGCGCCGGACTGCCAGGGACAAGGCATTGGCCGGCGGCTGATGCAGGCGGTCGAAGACCTTGCCCGCAGCCGCGGCAAGACGGCAATCGAGCTTCAGACGCGGATCGAGCTGACCGGGAATCATGCGGCCTTTGCTCGCCTCGCCTTTCGCGAAACTGAACGTACGGCGCACGAGGGCTATGCCAGGCCGACCTCGATCACCATGCGCAAAGCCATCCCGTAAGGTTTATCTTACGGTTTGTGGGCCGCGACAGCGTCAGGTCCTGAGCGGCAGCACCCGATCCGGCGGGCGGTGGCCGTCGACGAAGGCGCGGATATTGATGATGACCTTCTCGCCCATGTCGATGCGGCCCTCGAGCGTCGCCGAGCCCATATGCGGCAAAAGCACGACCTTGTTCTTGGCGGCGAGCTTCAGCAGCTTGCTGTTCAAGGCCGGCTCATGCTCGTAGACATCGAGCCCGGCGCCGGCGATCTTGCCGTCCTGAATCAGCTTGACCAGCGCTTCCTCGTCGATGATGTCGCCACGTGCGGTGTTGACGACATAGGCAGTCGGCTGCAGCAGCGCCAGCCGCCGCGCCGAAAGCAGATGGAAGGTTGCCGGCGTCGAGGGACAGTTGACCGAGATGATATCCATGCGGGCCAGCATCTGGTCGAGGCTTTCCCAATAGGTCGCCTCCAACCCGTCTTCCACGGCCGGCAGCACGCGGTGGCGATTGTGATAATGGATCGACAGTCCGAAGGCCTTGGCCCGCCTGGCGACGGCGGTGCCGATGCGGCCCATGCCGACAATGCCGAGCCGCTTGCCCCAGATGCGCCGGCCCAGCATCCAGGTCGGCGACCAGCCAGCCCATTTCTTGTCACCGGTGAGCACATTGGCACCTTCCGCCAGCCGCCGCGGCACCGCCAGCATCAGCGCCATGGTCATGTCGGCGGTGTCCTCGGTCAGGACATTCGGCGTGTTGGTGACGGTGATGCCCCTCTTGGCCGCGGCCGCGACATCGATCTTGTCGACGCCATTGCCAAAATTCGCGATCAGTTTGAGGTTGTCGCCGGCCTGGGCGATCAGTGCGGCGTCGATCTGGTCGGTTACCGTCGGCACCAGCACGTCGGCCTCCTTGACCGCCGCGACCAGTTCCGGCTGCGTCATCGGCCGGTCCTCGACATTCAGCCTTGCGTCGAACAACTCGCGCATGCGGGTCTCGACGGGGTCGGGCAGCTTTCGCGTGATGACGACGAGAGGCTTCTTTTTGCCTGCCATTGTTTCCCTCTCGAGTACTTGCCGCAATTCCGAACGCAAAACCGCTTCACACTTTTGCTGGAATTGCTTCTAACCCGATCTCGTTGAGACCTCTTTAACCAAGACCGGCGAAACTGAAAGCCGGTCGCGGTGCCGATTACTCCCTGTAACAAGCGGTGCCGCCGAAGACAAAGAAAAAGGGGCGCCGAGGCCGATGGGCAAGCGCCGAAAGGAATGAAAGTGTCTGGTTTCGCGTCGCTTCGCCTGACCCTCAGCGCAGCATTTCTCGGCGCTCTGCTTTATTCTCCGCTTGCGGGCGCGCAGAGTGCCGCAGCACCTGCCCAGGGCGTCGTCACGCTTGGTCCGAGCGGCCTGCCGCTGCCGCGCTTCGTCAGCCTGAAATCCGGCCGCGTCAACTCGCGCGTCGGTCCCGGGGCCAACTACTCGGTCGACTGGATGTATATGAAGGCCGGCCTGCCGATGGAGATCATCCAGGAATTCGACACATGGCGCCGCGTGCGCGATGCCGATGGTTCGGAAGGCTGGATCAACCAGTCGCTGCTTTCCGGCCGGCGCACGGCAATCGTTGCCCCGTGGCAGCGCGGCAAGGGTGCCCAAATCAACCTTCTCAACAGTCCCGACAAGGACGCAAGGGTGGTCGCGATGATCGAACCTGGCGTCATGGGTACGATCAAATCCTGCGACGGCCAGTGGTGCGAAATGACGTTCGACGGCCACACCGGCTGGCTTGCCCAGTCGGTTGTCTGGGGCGCCTATCCCGGCGAACGGGTCAAGGACTGACAACTTCATCGCGAGGCTCGGAAGAACTCGGGATCAGAAATAGGCCGGCAATCACGGATACGGCAACAAGGTGCTTGCGCCTCCGCTTCATCAAACTCAATTGCAGTATTGTCATTCACGCCGCCGATCGCTCGCGTCCGCTGCGAAAGCGGCAGCGATTGCGCCTCTCAGCGGGTTGCTCAACCGTGTCAGGAGCGTAATCCGGCTGGCTGGCAAATCCGGCAATCCATACGACCGGTTCAGTATCACGCAATCGGCCGGTACCTGGCTCTGCCCGATCGCCGCCACTCCCAGGCCCGCGCTGGCGGCCGATTGCAACGCAGTCACCGAACCGCCGGTGAAGGCGAGGCGCCAGGCGGTATTGCTGCCATCGAGCGCGCGTTCCGCTGCCAGTCGGACGGTGCAGGATCCGGGCAATGCCAACAGCGGCAACGCGGCAGACGACCGCCAGACGTCAGGCGACTTTGCACACCAGACAAGCTGGTCTCGGTAGAGCGGGATGCCCTGGCGCCGGCTGATATCCATGCGCACGACGGCAAAATCGGCCTTGCCTGCGTCGTAGCGGGCCTGCATCTCAGCTGAGAGACCCACCGACACTTCCAGCAGCAATTCCGGAAAGACCTGGCTCAGACGCCCAAACGCCGACTCCAGAAGCGCACCGGCGGCGTGATCGCCGATGGCCGCCCGGAGCGTGGTGGTTTGCGTGCCAGCATCGAATGTGGCCACGGCCCGGTCATGAGCCTCGAGGACCTGCCGCGCCGAAGCAAGGAACCGCGCGCCTTCGGGCGTCAGCGAAACCGCGCGCGGCGTCCGCGCCAGGAGACGCCGCTCCATCGTTTGTTCGAGCTTGCGGACCCGCAGGCTGATCGCCGACTGGGTGGTCCCGAGAAGATCGGCCGCGGTGGTGAAGCTCTCGCAGTCGGCAACAAGCACGAAGCTGCGAAGCTGTTCGATGGCAAGATGCTTCATTTCGTACTCATATCATAGAGACAGCTACTATGACATTTCCAAATGCTCCTGGTCGAGTCATATGGATTCCGACGAAGCGCGGCGGCTGCCGGCTGACCCGGAAGGAGAATGATTAGATGTCTCGCCTATCGCCAATAAACGAAGATTCCGATACGGAAGCCGGCAAGCTTCTGGCGGAAACGCGACGCCAGCTCGGACGCGTCCCGAACCTCTATCGCGTCCTGGCCAACTCTCCGGTCGCTCTCAAAGGTTATCTGCAATTTCGCGAGTCGCTGCAGAGCGGCCGTCTCAGTTCGAAATTGCGCGAGCAGATCGCCCTGATAACTGCTGAGGTGAACCGCTGCGAATACTGCGTTTCGGCCCACGCATTTCGCGGATCCAAGATCGGCATCTCCGATACGGAATTGGAGCTAAATCGCAGGGGCGATTCAAGCGATGCCAGAGTGGCGGCCACGCTGGCGTTGGCTGCGGATGTGGCGCGTAGCCGCGGAGCCGTCACCGACCAGGCATTCGGCGCCGCCAGGGCCGCGGGGCTCGACGACGAGGAACTGGCAGAGGTGATCGCGCATGTCGCACTCAACTTCTATTCCAACATCCTCAATCACTTCGCCCAGCCAGAACTCGACTTTCCACGGACAGTGCTTCTCAATGACTGACCTCGTGACCCTCGATCCGAGTTCGATGGCGACCATTCCGCGTCACCAGATCGTCGTTTCCTCCAGCTATGGTTTCGATGAGACACTGCAACGGCTTCGCGACGCCATCGCTGCTGCCGAGCTATGGATCATCCATGAGATCGATCCGCAGGCCCTGCTCAGGAAAGGCGGGATCTCCACCATTCGGCTCCGTCAACTGCTTTGGTTCCACCCGCGATACATGGCGCGCCTGTTGCTGACCGATCCTGGCGCCGTGCCCGAAGCGCCGTTCAAGTTCGTGGTCAGCGAACAAGCAGCCGGCGTGACGGTCTGCGCCTTGAACCCGATTTTGGTGTTCTCGCCATATCCCCGGCTTTTTGGTCTCGCCCATGAACTGTTCGACGCGACGGAGCGAATGCTCGAGACGGTTTCCACGATGCCGGTGTCGAGAGGCGATATCTAGCGGAGCCATGAGCGGTCCGGCCGCCTGCATCAAGCGGTGGTCATCTAGTCCTGATGCGGCCGAGATGGGTGTCCGGAAGCCGGTCGACAGCTTCAGGCCGTAACCCAGCGCGCGGTCGATGGCGATGTGGGCGATCCAGATCAGCAACCGCCATCGCATTGCCCCACATGTGCCCGGCGAGCAGCAACAGCGCGGGCACGGTCAGGGGGCCTCGCCGGTCATTCGCGGCGTTTGGGGCGCAGCCTCACCACGATGTCGACATTGGCGATCTCCATCCCTTCCGGAGGCTCCGGCAGGTTGGCAACCGTCACCGGACCGCTGTCGATGTCGAATATGCGGTTTTCGCCTTCGATGTAGAAATGGTGGTGGTCGGAGGTATTGGTGTCGAAATAGGTTTTCGCGCCCTCGACGGCGAGGATGCGCAAAAGTCCCGCCTGGGTAAACTGGTGAAGGGCATTGTAGACGGTGGCCAGCGACACCGGCACGCCGGCGGCAACCGCCTCCTCGTGCAGTTCCTCGGCCGACAGATGCCGGTCGCCCTTGGCGAAAAGCAGATCGGCCAGCGCAATGCGCTGACGCGTCGGCCTCAGGCCGGCTTCACGGACCCGCTTGTCCACAGCGACATTTTCCTTCCGGCCGTCCAGGTCCATCTTCTCGTCGAACCCCACAGTTCCGCCCCAAGACACGCCCAGAATGGCAAAAAAATGAACGTCTGCCGAAACCGGACCTCTCAGGACATATATTCTGTCGTCCGAATGCGATCAATAGCGCGCATTGACCCAGGCAGACGAGCAGGCTAAGCGCAAACGCCGGTTTCCGGCCTGAAACAGATTGTGTTAGGAAACCAACGACAAGGGCACCCGATAGCCCGGAACGATATGGGATGAGATTGATGGCGGGTAAATCCAGCTACGAGTACGACGAATTGCTGGCCTGCGCCCGCGGCGAACTGTTCGGACCGGGCAACGCCCAGCTTCCTTATCCGCCGATGCTGATGTTCGACCGCATCACCGAGATCAGCGAGACGGGCGGCGCCTTCGAGAAGGGTTTCATCCGCGCGGAGTTCGACATCAAGCCGGACCTGTGGTTCTTTGCCTGCCATTTCATCGGCAATCCGATCATGCCGGGGTGCCTCGGCCTCGACGCCATGTGGCAATTGACGGGCTTCTATCTTGGCTGGCTGGGCGAACCCGGCAAGGGGATGGCGCTGTCGACCGGTGAAGTGAAATTCAAGGGCATGGTCACGCCCTCGGTGAAGAAGGTCGAATATGGCATCGACTTCAAGCGCGTGATGCGGGGCCGGCTGGTGCTCGGCATCGCCGATGGCTGGCTGAAGGCGGATGGCGAACCCATATACGCGGCAACGGATTTGAAAGTCGGTCTGTCCAAGCAGTCGGCGGTTGGCTGACCGGCATCCCTGGCCAGCTCTCTGGCCAGCATCCCTGGAAGGAGTTGCGAATGAGACGTGTCGTAGTCACAGGCATCGGCGTTGTGTCGTCGATCGGCAACAATGCCAACGAGGTGCAGACCTCTCTGCATGACGCCAAATCCGGCATCAGCTTCTCCGATTCCTTCGCCGAACACGGCTTCCGTTGCCAGGTCTGGGGAGCGCCGACGCTCGATCCATCGGCCATGATCGACCGCCGTGCGATGCGCTTCCTGAGCCAGGGGGCTGCCTGGAACCATGTCGCCATGGATCAGGCGATCGCGGATGCGGGCCTCGGCGAGAGCGACATCACCAATGAGCGCACCGGCATCGTCATGGGATCGGGCGGACCATCCACCCGCACCATCGTCGAAGCTGCCGAAACGACGCTGAAGAATGGCAGTCCCAAGCGCATCGGTCCGTTCGCGGTGCCGAAGGCAATGTCATCAACCGCATCGGCAACGCTTGCCACCTGGTTCAAGATCCACGGCGTCAACTACTCGATCTCGTCGGCCTGTTCGACCTCGGCGCACTGCATCGGCAATGGCTACGAATTGATCCAGTGGGGCAAGCAGGACATCATCTTTGCCGGCGGCCACGAGGATCTCGACTGGACGATGTCGGACCTGTTCGACGCCATGGGCGCGATGTCGTCGAAATTCAACGACAAGGCATCGACCGCTTCCCGCGCCTATGACGCCAATCGCGACGGCTTCGTCATCGCTGGCGGCGCCGGGGTGCTGGTGCTGGAAGAGCTTGAGCATGCCAAGGCGCGCGGCGCCAAGATCTATGCCGAGATCGTCGGCTATGGCGCGACGTCGGATGGCTACGACATGGTTGCTCCTTCAGGCGAGGGCGCGGTCCGCTGCATGCGCCAGGCGCTGGCCACGGTTTCCACACCGGTCGACTACATCAACACCCATGGCACCTCGACGCCGGTGGGAGATTCCAAGGAAATGGGAGCGATCCGCGAGGTGTTCGGCCCAGAGATGCCGTATATCACCTCGACGAAGTCGCTGACCGGCCATTCGCTGGGCGCGGCCGGCGTGCAGGAATCCATCTATTCGATCCTGATGATGCAGGGCGGCTTCATCGGCGAAAGCGCCCATATCGAGACCCTCGACCCCGAATTCGAGGGCATGCCGATCGTGCGAAAGCGCATCGACGACGCCAGGATCGATACTGTCTTGTCCAATTCGTTCGGCTTCGGCGGCACCAACGCCACGCTCGTTTTCCAGCGCTATTCCGCATAAGGATTTGCCGGCCATGGACGGATTGATGAAGGGCAAGCGCGGGCTTGTCATGGGTGTCGCCAACGATCATTCGATCGCTTGGGGAATTGCCCGGAAATTGTCCGAACATGGGGCGGAACTCGCCTTCACCTATCAGGGCGATGCCTTCGGACGCAGGGTTAAGCCGCTGGCCGACAAGCTCGGCGCCTCGCTGGTGGTGCCGTGCGACGTCGAGGACAGCGCTTCGGTCGCCGCCACATTCGAGACCCTGGGCAAGGAATGGGGCGGGCTGGATTTCATCGTCCACGCCATCGGCTTTTCCGACAAGAACGAGTTGAAAGGCCTCTACGCCGACACCAGCCGGGACAATTTCGTCCGTACCATGGTGATCTCTTGCTACTCCTTCACCGAGGTCGCCCGCCATGCAGCCACCTTGATGCAGGACGGCGGATCGATGATCACGCTGACCTATGCGGGCTCCGTCCGCGTCATGCCGAACTACAATGTCATGGGCGTCGCCAAGGCAGGGCTGGAGGCGAGTGTCCGCTACCTCGCCAACGATTACGGTCCGCGCGGCATCAGGGTGAACGGCATATCGGCTGGACCCGTGCGCACGCTCGCCGGCGCCGGTATTTCCGATGCGCGCCATATGTTCTCCTACCAGCAGCGAAACTCGCCGCTGCGCCGCACGGTGACCATCGACGAGGTCGGCGGCTCGGCACTTTATCTGTTGTCGGATCTGTCTTCCGGGGTTACCGGCGAGATCCACTATGTCGATTCCGGCTATCACATCGTTTCCATGCCGACACTCGACGAATTGAAGCAGACCGACGGCGGACGAGACTAACGCCTGTCGCCCAAAGGTGCGCGGCGGTTTTGGAATGGCGACATTGAAGACACGAAGCTTAAAGCGCGCCAACTGAATCCGTTTCAGCGCTAGGCGTATTGATCCGCTCAAGAAATACTTTCGGTCCAGTAAAATTGGATTCATTCGCGGAAACTCATTTTAAGGAGATATCCGCTAGAAAGCCCCGTACTCAGGGGAACTTTCAATGCTCGCCGTCAGCAACCCGAAGCGAACACCGGTGTTCCGACTGCTCACCATAGCGAGTTCGGGTCTCGGCAGTTTCGTCCTCGGGCTCTGGGGCTTGAAGCTCGGCCTCGGCGATGGTTTTGTCGGCATCTCCGCGGACATGATGGTCTCGGTGATGGCCGCTCTTTGCGCACTGGCGGCATCGGTCGCCGCGATGTCCTTCTTCGCCGGCGTCGATGAATCGGCGGATTTCGTCTTCACGGAAACCCATTTCGACAAGCTGACCGGCCTGGTGGCACGCCCGGCGATGGTCGGCAAGATTGCCGAGGCGGCATGCGCGACCAGCCGGACCGGCGAGCCGATGTTCCTCATCGATATCGACATCGACCGGTTCAAGCAGATCAATGACGCCATCGGCTACAGCCAGGGCGACGAGTTGATCCGCGCCTTCACCAAGCGCTTGAAGACGTGCGTGCCGCCGCGCGCGCTGATCGGACGCATCGGCGCCGGTGAATTCGCGATCCTGCTGCCCGACAATCAGGTGTCCGGATCGCTGGAAAGCACCGTCGAGAGGCTCATCGACGAGATGATGGAGCCCTATGATCTCGGTACGCACCTGCAATCGGTCAGCCTGTCGGTCGGCATCGTGGCGATGCCAAAGGACGGCGTCGATCCGGTCCTCATCCTGCGCCGCTCCAATCTGGCGCTGCAGAACGCGCGCGCCAGCGGCGTCGGCAACTGGTCGGTCTTCCATGCCGAAATGGGCAGGGTCGCCGACCATCGCCAATGGATCGAATCCGAACTGCATATAGCCTTCGAGCGTGGCGACTTCGACCTTCATTACCAGCCGCAGCTCGATCTCCCGACCGGCCGCATCGTCGGGTATGAAGCGCTTATCCGCTGGCGGCATCCGGAACGCGGCATGATCCCGCCGATGGAGTTCATTCCGATCGCCGAGGAAACCGGCATGATCGGCCCGATCGGCGAATGGGTGCTGCGCAAAGCCTGCAGCGACGCACAGCATCTGCCCGATGATTGCTTCGTCGCCGTCAACATCTCGCCCGTCCAGTTCATGACCAAGGACTTCGTCGGCATCGTGCGCGACACTATGACGAGCACCGGCATCAAGCCGTCGCGGCTGGAGCTGGAAGTGACCGAGACGGCGATGATGCAGGACCGCGACCGCGCCGCCGCCATCCTGAAGGAGCTTGCGGATATGGGCATCTCGGTCGCCGTCGACGATTTCGGTACCGGCTATTCCAATTTGAGCTACTTGATCGATTTCTCATTCGGCAAGCTGAAGATCGACCGGTCCTTCGTCAGCCGCCTCGACACCGACTCCAGCTCCGGCGCGGTCGTCTCGACGATCGTCGGGCTTTCGCGCGCGCTCGGGGTCAGCATCATTGCCGAAGGCGTCGAGACCGAAAGCCAGGCGACGCTGCTCAGGGCAGCCGGCTGCGAGGTGGTGCAAGGCTATCTTTACGGCAGGCCCGCCCCCCTCAAGATCAGGATCGGCGACGCGCATGTCACCGATGAGGTCCGGCGCGTCGCCAATCTGCATTGAGTGCGACGCGATGTCTGTTTTCGTCTGAGCATGACCTTTTCCGAAAACCGGTATCCACTTTTCGGGATCATGCTTCAACGACGAGCGACAAGCACCTTGAACATGCCGGCGCGAGCGAGTTCGGCATGGCTCGAAAAAGCGGCCGCCAGGATCGGCTCATAGGGAAGCTGGCGGTTGGCGACCATGAACAGCCGCCCACCTGGTTTCAAGGCCTTGGCCGCCGCGCGGATCATGCCGGCGCCGATCTCCGGCTCGGCCGCCCGGCTGCGGTGAAAGGGCGGGTTCATGGCGATCGCGTCGTAACGCTTCTCGACCGGTTCCTTCAGCAGATCGATCCAGAAGAAATTCCTGGCGATCGACTGGCCGACTCCTGCCAGATTGAGCTTTGCGGCTTCGAGCGAGGCGAAATCGGCCTCATAGAGGTCGAGCGCCTGAACGCCGGGGGAGCAGGCGGCGATCTCGGCAGCCAGATACCCCCAGCCGGCGCAGAAATCGGCAACGCTGCCCCGCAGATCATTGGGCAGGTTCTCGACCAGCAATTTGGAGCCGGTATCGATCCGGTCGAAGGAAAACATGCCGGGCGCGGTGCGGAACCGGTTTTCAACCAGCAGAGCGGGATTGGCGGCGCGCAGTTCTTCCGCGACGGCGAGATCCGCGGGACGGCGTAACCAGAAGGCGATGCCGTGATATTTCGGCAGATGGCCCTCAAGGGGGACAAGTTCGTCAACGCGCTTGCGCAGGCTGGCAATGCCGTCATCCTTGCCGCCGGCAATGACGACCAAGGCGCCAGGCGCCACGCGCTCAAGCGCATCGGCGATGCGCACCTCGTTCAGGCCGCGATGCCGGCCGGCCAGCACAAGTGCCATATCGAAGCCGCCGCCTTCCGGTTGCGCGGTGACGCCGGAGGCCTGCAACGCACGAAAATCCGGCCGGAAGCCTTGCACGAGGTGAAGCGTCGCCTCGAAGCCTTCAGGCAGGCGAAATCCTGGCTCAGCGCCGAGAAACAGCACGCGCTCGCCCTTTACCGGCAAAGCAACAGCCTCGGCCTCAAAGGGATGGAAAAGCGTCTTCAACGGCTCGGCGGACATTGTTCGATCTCGACCTGTCTAGACGATCTGAAGTGAAAACGGAGCTAAAATGAAAACGGGCGCGACATAAGCCGCGCCCGTTTCGATTCATGGTCTCAGACCAATCAGGCGGCGTTTTCTTCGCCTTCGGTCTTCTTGTCGCGGGCGAGTTCCTTGCCGGTGGCCTGGTCGACGACCTTCATCGACAGGCGGACCTTGCCGCGCTCGTCGAAGCCCATCAGCTTGACCCAGACCTTATCGCCTTCCTTGACCACGTCCGAGGTCTTGGCGACCCGGTCGTTGGCAAGCTGCGAGATGTGGACGAGGCCATCACGCGGACCGAAGAAGTTGACGAAAGCGCCGAAGTCCGCGGTCTTGACGACCGTACCTTCGTAAATCTCGCCGACTTCCGGCTCGGCGACGATGGTGTGGATCCACTTCTTCGCCGCCTCGATCTCCTTGGCGTTGGACGAAGCGATCTTGACCGTGCCGTCGTCCTCGATGTTGATCTTGGCGCCGGTCTTTTCGACGATCTCGCGGATGACCTTGCCGCCCGAGCCGATCACGTCACGGATCTTGTCGGTCGGGATGTGCATCACTTCGATGCGCGGTGCGAACTCACCCAGTTCCGAACGCGCGCCGGTCAGAGCATGCGCCATCTCGCCGAGGATGTGCTGGCGGCCATCCTTGGCCTGGTCCAGCGCGATCTTCATGATCTCCTCGGTGATGCCTTCGATCTTGATATCCATCTGCAGCGAGGTGATGCCGCTGGCGGTGCCGGCGACCTTGAAGTCCATATCGCCGAGGTGATCTTCGTCACCGAGGATGTCGGAGAGAACGGCGAAACGCTCGCCTTCCTTGATCAGGCCCATGGCGATACCGGCGACGGGCTTGGCCAGCGGCACGCCGGCATCCATCAGCGCCAGCGAGGTGCCGCAGACAGTGGCCATCGACGACGAACCGTTGGACTCGGTGATCTCCGAGACGACGCGCAGCGTGTAGGGGAACTGGTCAGCGCTCGGCAGCATCGGGCGAATGGCGCGCCAGGCGAGCTTGCCATGGCCGATTTCGCGACGACCCGGCGAACCCATGCGGCCGGTCTCACCGACGGAATAGGGAGGGAAGTTGTAGTGAAGGAGGAACTTCTCCTTGTACATGCCGGTCAGCGAATCGACATACTGCTCGTCCTCGCCGGTGCCGAGCGTGGCAACGACCAGCGCCTGGGTCTCGCCGCGGGTGAACAGCGCCGAACCATGGGTGCGCGGCAGAACGCCGACTTCGGAGACGATCTTGCGAACCGTGCTCAGGTCGCGACCGTCGATGCGCGAACCGGTGTCCAGGATGTTCCAGCGCACGACCTTGGCCTGGAGTTCCTTGAACACGCTGCCGATCTGCTCGGAAGTGTATTTGGCGTCTTCGCCTTCGGCCGGGGCAAACGCTGCCTTGACCTTCGCCTTGACGGCGTCGACGGCGGCGTAACGCTTCTGCTTGTCGACGTTCTTGTAGGCATTGCTGAGTTCGTCGCCGACGATCTTCAGCATCTCGGCTTCAAGCGCGGAATAGTCCGGCGCGGTGAAGTCGCGCGGCTCCTTGGCGGCAACTTCGGCCAGCTTGATGATGGCGTCGATGACCGGCTGGAAGCCCTTGTGGCCGAACATGACGGCGCCGAGCATCAGCTCTTCGCCCAATTCCTTGGCCTCGGACTCAACCATCAGCACGGCGTCGGTGGTGCCGGCGACGATCAGGTCGAGCTTGGATTCCTGCATCTCGTCGACATGCGGGTTGAGCACGTATTCGCCGTTGATGTAGCCGACGCGAGCGCCGCCGATCGGGCCCATGAAGGGCACGCCCGAGAGCGTCAAGGCGGCCGAAGTGGCAACGATCGACAGGATGTCGGGATCGTTCTCGAGATCGTGCTGGACGACGGTGACGACGATCTGGGTGTCGTTCTTGTAGCCGGAGGCGAAGAGCGGGCGGATCGGGCGGTCGATGAGGCGGGAAACCAGCGTTTCCTTCTCGCTCGGACGGCCTTCACGCTTGAAATAGCCACCCGGGATCTTGCCGGCGGCGTAGGTCTTTTCCTGGTAGTTGACGGTCAGCGGGAAGAAATCGAGGCCGGGCTTCGGCTCCTTCATCGAAACGACGGTGGCGAGAACCTTGGTCTCGCCGTAGGTGGCGAGCACCGCGCCGTCAGCCTGGCGTGCGATCTTGCCGGTTTCGAGGATGAGCGGACGGCCGCCCCATTCGATTTCCACTTTGTGGTGATTGAACATGTCTTGTCCTTAATATGAGGAAAGGGCCGCGCCGTTTCACGGTGCGCGGATGCCCTTTCCCTGGCTTCCTTTCTCGGGCAGCCACGGGCAAGACAACGGGAAGCTCGGGTGATTTCGGCGCGGTGCGCGCGCGAGCGTCCTGCAATCCTGCCCCATGACCGTCCATGGGCGGTTTCGAGTGCCCTCTGCACGATCGAAACCGGGTCTGGCCAGTCGATGCGACTGGCAGAATGCGCGACCGGCGGGCTCTCCTTCGAAAGCCCGCCGGTCAATTCGTCAACGGCGCAGACCGAGCTTCTCGATCAGCGTCTGGTAGCGCGCGTCGTCCTTGCGCTTGAGATAATCAAGCAGGCTGCGGCGCTGGGAGACGAGAGCAAGCAGACCACGGCGGGAATGGTTATCCTTCTTGTGGTCCTTGAAATGGTCGGTCAGGTTCTTGATGCGCTCGGAAAGGATGGCCACCTGGACTTCCGGAGACCCGGTATCGCCCTTGGCGGTTGCGAATTCACCCATCAATTCCTGTTTGCGCTCGGCAGTAATCGACATCGTGTTTTTCCTTATCTGTTTGAGGAAACGGGTCGCCCTCAGCCGGGATGTCGTCCAGCAGGGGCCGGTGCAAGCAAAACGTCATAGCGCTATGCTGCGGCGCATATAGTGCAATTCCCCGGAAAACACCAGCCCAATTCACAAGCCGGCTTTTCAGGCCAAAATGGCAGGTTTTAGCCTTGTCAAAGCCATTTCTTCCATTTGAAGAAGGCGATCAGCCCGAACGCGACAAGCGCCATGAACAGCAGCGACAAGGGATAGCCATAATAGGCCTTCAGTTCCGGCATGTTCCAGGGCGAAGACTCCGGATCGAAATTCATGCCCCAGATGCCGACCAGGAAGGTGAGCGGCATGAAGATGACCGAGACGATGGTGAGATAGCTGATGACGTCGTTGGTGCGCGCCTGGCTCAGCGACAGGTGCATCTCGATCAGGCCGGTCAGCATGTCGCGCTGGGTTTCGACCAGCTCGATCAACCGTAGCGCATGGTCGAGCGTGTCGTTGAGGAAGATCTTGGTCTCGGCCTTCACATAGGGCACATCGTTGCGGATCAGCGTCGCCAGCGCATCGCGCATCGGCCACAGCACGCCTTTCAGCACGTTGGCGTCGCGCCGCAATTCATGCAGCTGCCGCATCTGATGCTTGTGCGGCGAATGCAGCATCTCGTCCTCGATGCTGTCGACCATGTCGCCGGCGGCCTCGATCGGCGGAAAGTAGCTGTCGACGATGGCGTCGATCAGCGCATAGGCGAGGTAATCGGCACCGCGCGCGCGCAACCGGTTGGGCGCTGAGCTTTCGATGCGCTTGCGCACGGGATCGAACGGATCGCCTTCACGCTCCTGGAAGGTGACGACGAAATTATTGCCGAAGAAGACGGCGATCTGCTCATAGCGGTGCGAGGCGACGTCGTCGATCATCCTGACGACGACGAAGGCATGATCCTCGAAAAAGTCGACCTTCGGCCGCTGGCCGGTGTTGACGACGTCCTCCAGCGCCAACGGATGCAGGCTGAATATACGGCCGATCTCCTCGATCAGCGGGATGTTGGCGAGGCCGGTACAATCGAGCCAGAGGACCGGCCATTTATCGCAATGGGTGTTCAGGTCGTCGATGCTGGCATTTTCGATAGTCTTGAATTTTTCGGGCGAGATCAGCGTCAGCCTGAGTTCGCTGCGCCGCGCCGAGGGATCGGCGATCAGCGTGCCGGGCGACGCACCGACCGGCGGCCGCCGCGTTTTCACTGGTGCCCGCGTCTTCACGGTCTCAGCCTTTGCCATATGCCCCTCGTGCGAGTCCTCGCCTCGATATTAGACGACAGGAGTCACCCGGCAAAGACCCGCTTGGGCTTGAACATGCCTTGCTCGATGGCACCGATGGCGACCAGCTTGCCGCGCGCCGTGGCGCAGGCTTCCTCGGCTTCCACCGGTGCGTCGCGGCCGCGGATGATGACCGGGTTGCCAAGGCGGATCTTGGTCGCCGCGTCGTCGCTGATGGCGATCTGCGGCAGGCAGTCGAGAGCCGCCGACGTATCGACCAGAAGCGCATCGATGGCGTCGAAGTCGATTGGTACTTCCACCTTGTCGACAGCCTCTGTCGTGTCAGCGGCTTCCGTTGCGTAAGTGACGTCCGTCGTGCTGTCTTCGTCCTGGACACCGAAACGGGCGGCTTCCAGTTCGGCGATGGTGACGAAATCCTCCGCCGTGAACGGCTCGACCTCGACCCGGCGCAATTCGGAAATGTGGCCGAAACAGCCCATGTCGCGGCCCATGTCGCGGGCCAGCGCGCGCACATAGGTGCCCTTGCCGCATTCGACCTCGAAAACAGTATGGTCGGCGCCATGCTCGACAACGTCCAGACGGCCGATCTCGATCTCTCGCGCGGGTATGTCGACTGTCGCGCCGTCGCGGGCCAGATCATAGGCACGCTCGCCCGCGATCTTGATGGCCGAGAATTGCGGCGGCGTCTGCATGATGACGCCAGTGTATTTCGGCAGCAGGGCGAGCACTTGGGCTTGCGACGGGCGCAGGTCGGACTCTTTCGTCACCGGACCCTCGAGGTCATCGGTGGAGCGCTCCTGCCCCCAGGCAACGGTGAAGCGGTAGATCTTTGCGCCGTCCTGCACGTAGGGAACGGTCTTGGTGGCCTCGCCAAGCGCGATCGGCAGCATACCGGACGCCAGCGGGTCGAGCGTGCCGGCATGGCCGGCCTTTTCGGCCTGGAACAGCCATTTGATCTTGGAGACGGCTTCGGTCGAGCCCATGCCGACCGGCTTGTCCAGGATCAGCCAGCCCGAGATCGGCCGGCCCTTCTTCTTGCCGCGGCGCGCCACTATTCGGTGTCCTTGTTGTCGTCTTTGCCCTGGTGCGCGTTTTCCTGGTCCTCAGGACCCAGATCGCGCGCCACTTCCGGCGATTTCAACAGGTCATTGATCCTGGCAAAATTGTCGAAGGAGGTGTCGAGCTTGAAGCGGAACTCCGGCATGAACTTCATCTGCCGCAGCGCGCCGGAGACACGGCCACGGACGAATTTCGCATGCTTGTTCAGCGCCTCGACCACCGCATCGGTATCCTTGGCGCCGAGCGGCGAGACGAAAGCGGTAGCGACCTTCAAATCGGGCGACATGCGCACTTCCGAAACCGACACCACGGTGTTCTCGATCAGCGGATCGATGATCTCGCCGCGCTGCAGGGTTTCGGATAGCGCATGGCGCACCTGTTCGGCGACGCGCAGCATGCGCTGGGATGGGCTGGATGTGGTTGGACGGGGCATTTTTCTCTATCCTGAAAGCGTGAGGCGCGGGATGGGACCGTGCCGCATGTCTCATATGGGTCGTTCTCAATAGACCTCGGGCGGCGGCCTCTCGGCCACCGCCCGGTATGGACAAGTCACTCGAACTCAGAGTGTCCGGGTCACCATCTCGACGCGGAAGCACTCGATGACGTCGCCGACGCGCATGTCCTCGTAGTTCTGGAAGGCCATGCCGCACTCCTGGCCGCCGGGGACTTCCGAAACTTCGTCCTTGAAGCGCTTCAGCGTCTTCAGCGTCCCTTCGTGGATGACGACGTTGTCGCGGATCAGGCGCACCCCCGCACCGCGTTCGACCTTGCCTTCGGTGACACGGCAGCCGGCGATCTTGCCGACCTTGGTGATGTCGAAGATCTCGAGGATCTGCGCGTTGCCAATGAAGGTCTCGCGACGCTCCGGCGACAGCAGGCCCGACAGAGCCGCCTTCACGTCATCCACGAGGTTGTAGATGATCGAGTAGTAGCGGATCTCGATGCCAGCCGCCGCTGCGGCGGCACGTGCCTGGACGTTGGCGCGGACGTTGAAGCCGATGATCGCGGCACCCGAAGTCTCCGCCAGCGACACGTCGCTTTCGGTGATGGCGCCGGCACCGGCATGGACGATGCGCGCACGCACCTCGTCGGTGCCGAGCTTGTCGAGCGCGGCGTTGATCGCCTCGATCGAGCCCTGCACGTCGCCCTTGATGACCAGCGGAAATTCCTTCAGCCCGCTTGTCTGCAATTGCGACATCATCTGCTCGAGCGACCCGCGCTGGCCGGCATGCTTGGCAACCGCCTTCTCGCGCGCCAGACGCTGGCGGTATTCGGTGATCTCGCGGGCACGGGCCTCGTTGTTGACCACGGCGAAGCGGTCGCCGGCCTGCGGGGTGCCCTGCAAGCCAAGCACTTCCACCGGCATCGCCGGCGGCGCTTCCTTGATCTGCGTGCCACGATCGTTGACCAGCGCACGGACCCGGCCCCATTCGTTGCCGGCAACCAGGATGTCGCCCGGCATCAGCGTGCCGGTCTGCACCAGCACGGTGGCGACGGGGCCACGGCCCTTGTCGAGCTGGGCTTCGATGACGACGCCTTCGGCGGTACGATCCGGATTGGCCTTCAGGTCGAGAATTTCGGCCTGCAGCAGGATCGCCTCGAGCAGTTTGTCGAGATTGGTGCCCTTGGTCGCCGACACTTCGACGTCCAGAACTTCACCCCCCATGGATTCGACGAAAACCTCGTGGCGCAGCAGCTCGGAGCGCACTTTCTGCGGATCGGCATCATGCTTGTCGATCTTGTTGATCGCCACGATGATCGGAACGCCGGCCGCCTTGGCATGGCTGATCGATTCGATCGTCTGCGGCATGACGCTGTCGTCGGCCGCAACCACCAGGATGGCAATGTCGGTCGCCTGGGCGCCACGAGCACGCATCGCTGTGAAGGCGGCGTGGCCGGGCGTGTCGATGAAGGTGATCTTGTGACCGTTCTTCTCGACCTGGTAGGCGCCGATGTGCTGGGTGATGCCGCCGGCTTCGCCGGAGACGACATTGGCGTTGCGGATCGCGTCGAGCAGCGAGGTCTTGCCGTGATCGACGTGACCCATGATCGTCACGACCGGCGGACGCGAAACCAGGTCCTCGGCACTGTCGGCGATGTTGAACAGGCCTTCCTCGATGTCGGACTCGGCGACGCGGCGGACCGTGTGGCCGAATTCGGTGGCAACCAGCTCGGCCGTGTCGGCGTCGATGACGTCGCCCGGCTTCAGGATCTGGCCCTGCTTCATGAAGAACTTGACCAGGTCGACCGCGCGCTCGGACATGCGTTGCGCCAGTTCCTGGATGGTGATGGTCTCTGGCAGGATCACTTCGCGCATGACTTTCTCGCGCGGCTCATTGTGCATCGCGCGCTTGAATTTTTCCTGGCGGCGACGCATCGACGACAGCGACCGGGCTCGCGCGTCTTCGTCGGACAATGCTGAATTCAGCGTCAGCTTGCCGCGGCGGCGGTCTTCCTCGGCCTTGGTCGGCTTGGCCGGACGCGCCACTTCGGGCGTGACCGGACGGCGCACCGGTGCGCCGGCACCAACACGTTTCGGCTTGGCCACTTCCTCGTCATCGACTGTTGCCAGTTCGGCGGCCAATGGCGCGCGTCGACGGGCCTCTTCCTCAGCCCGACGGCGGGATTCGGCCTCGGTCTGCAACCGCGCCTCTTCCTCGGCCTGGCGGCGTGCGGATTCATCGCGTTCGCGCTTGCGGCGCTCTTCGTCCTCGGCGCGACGCTTGGCATCCTCGGCGGCGCGCTGGCGGTCCTCGACCTCGCGAACCTTCGAGCCCTCGAGCGCCCTGCGGCGCGCTTCCATTTCACTGCGCGACAGTTCGTTCAGCACCATACCGCTGCGTTCGACCGGGGCCGGCGGCGGTGGTGGCGCCTTCGGTGCTTCCGGCACGACGACGGGTGCGGCCACGACCGCCGGCTTCGGTGTGAAGACGGGGGCGGCAACAGGCTCCGGCTTGTCGCCGGGCATCGAGAACTTGCGCTTCTTGGTTTCGACGACGACCTGCTTGGTGCGGCCGTGCGAGAAGTTCTGGCGCACAGTGCCCTGTTCCATACCGGGGCGCTTCAGCGTCAAGGTCTTCTTCGGCGTCACACTCAGCGTATTGTCGTCACCCGATTTCGTATCGCTCATTCCATATCCTCTGCGGCATCATCTTCGTCAGCAACAGCCGCAAGCATTGCCAGATCGTCCGGGGAACCGCCCCGATACCGGTCGAGCGCAACCATGCGCTTCTGGACCGCCCTGCCCGCGTCTCCCGCGAGAACGGCAGCATGTATCACATTTGTACCCCCCAATGCCAAGCTCAACTCGGCCTCGGAGAAAAGTTTGTAGGCAAGGATAGCGGGCCCGCCGAGATGGACTGTCGCCCGTCGCGCCTGGCTGATCTTGCGCACGCCGTCGTCGGACGCCTCGGTCGCGTGGAGCACGAAAAGCGCCAATCCACCGCGGACAGCACTTTCGACCTTGGTGGCACCCAGCGAAATTGCGCCTGCCTTGCGGGCAAGACCAAGCATGCCCAGAGCGTGCCTGGAAAGTAGCCCGTCGATCATGCCGCCAAGATCGGGCGGCACGACCACCTGTGCCTTGAAGGCGCGGGCAAAGAGGTTCTTCGCCGCAGCCTTGTCGATATGTAGGCGGTCGGCGCTCACCCAGCAACCGCGGCCGGGCAGATTTCTCTTAATGTCGGGAACGACGGCCGAATCCGGGCCGACGACAAACCGGATCAGATCATCCGGTTCGGCTTGTTTGCGCGTAACGATGCAGGTGCGATCGTTCATCTCGTCCAAGGGCGGGTTCGGTGCGATGCGGTTTCACCTCACGCACCAACGGCTTCGTCAGCCGAGACTTCTTCGGCTGCAAGCTCGTCTTCGGTGATCCAGCCGGCCTTGAGGCGGGCGGCCAGAACCATTTGTTCGGCGTCTGCGCGGGTCACGCCATGATTGGCCAGCACGCCCGGATAGACCTTGGTCTCACCGTCCTTGCGTTCCTTCCAGCCGGTCAGGTCGTCGGCGGCATAGCCGGCGAAATCCTCGATCGTCTTCACGCCGTCCTCGCCAAGCGTCACCATCATGGCGGTGGTGACGCCGGGGATTTCGCGCAATTCGTCCGAAACACCAAGCGCCTTGCGCTTGTCGTCGTGCTCGGCCTCGATCTTCTCCAGATATTCGCGGGCGCGGGTCTGGATTTCCGAAGCGGTGTCCTCGTCGAAACCGTCAATAGAGGCGATCTCGCCGGAATCGACATAAGCGACTTCCTCGACGCTGGTGAAGCCTTCGGAGGCCAGCACCTGGCCGACCATCTCGTCGACGTCGAGGGCTTCCATGAACAGCGACGAACGCTCGACAAATTCCTTCTGGCGGCGCTCGGATTCTTCGGCCTCGGTCAGGATGTCGATATCCCAACCGGTCAGCTGCGAAGCCAGGCGCACGTTCTGGCCGCGGCGGCCGATGGCCAGCGACAGCTGGTCGTCGGGAACCACGACTTCGATGCGTTCGGCATCCTCGTCGAGCACGACCTTGGCGACTTCCGCCGGCTGCAGCGCATTGACGATGAAGGACGCCGCCGAAGGCGACCACGGAATGATGTCGATCTTCTCGCCCTGCAATTCGCCGACGACGGCCTGGACGCGGCTGCCGCGCATGCCGACGCAGGCGCCGACCGGATCGATCGAGCTGTCGCGCGAGATGACGGCGATCTTGGCGCGCGAACCTGGATCGCGGGCGACCGACTTGATCTCGATGATGCCGTCATAGATTTCCGGCACTTCCATGGTGAACAGCTTGGCCATGAACTGCGGATGGGTGCGCGACAGGAAAATCTGCGGGCCGCGCTGCTCGCGGCGCACATCGTAGACATAGGCGCGGACGCGGTCGCCATATTTGTAGTTCTCGCGCGGGATCAGCTCATCGCGGCGGATGATCGCTTCGCCGCGGCCGAGATCGACGATGACGTTGCCGTATTCGACGCGCTTGACGGTACCGTTGACGATCTCGCCGATGCGGTCCTTGTACTCGTCATACTGGCGGTCGCGTTCGGCCTCGCGGACCTTCTGCACGATGACCTGCTTGGCCGACTGGGCGGCGATGCGGCCGAAATCCATGGGCGGCAGCTGTTCAGCGATGAAGTCGCCGAGCTGAGCGTCGGGATTGCGCTCGCGCGCCGAGGAAATGGCGATCTGCGTGGCGTAGTCATCGACCTTCTCGACGACTTCCATCAGCCGCTGCAGCTTCATCTCACCGGTGTTCGGGTTGATGTCGGCGCGGATGTTGGTCTCCTGACCGTAACGCGAGCGCGCCGCCTTCTGGATCGCATCGGCCATGGCGGCGATGACGATCGACTTGTCGATCGACTTTTCACGCGCGACCGCGTCGGCGATCTGCAGCAATTCAAGTCTGTTGGCGCTTACAACCATCGTTTTTCTCCCGAGCCTGTTTGCCGGACCTTTGCGCCCGGCAGCTCAATCATAGTTCCTGTTCGTGTTCTTCCGTGGCGTCCGCTTCCGCACCCGACTCGTCGTCGTCCGGTTCGCCGCGGCGTTTCTTGGCTTCCTTGCGCGCCCTGTTGTCCTTCGACAGGGCATCGCGGATAAGATCGTCTGTCAGGATCAAGCGCACATCGGCAATCGCATCATAGGGGACGCGCACCGTCGGCTCCTCGCCATAGGCGGCCTTGTCGCGCTCGATCAGCACATCGTCTTCGCCGGCTTCGGCGATCTTGCCCTTGAAGCGCTTGCGGTCGGCAACGACGATCGATGTTTCCATCTTCACCAGATGACCCGTCCAGGTCGTGAAATCCGATTTGCGGACCAGCGGCCGGTCGATGCCGGGCGACGAGACTTCAAGATGATAGGCCTTTTCGATCGGATCGTCGACGTCGAGCGCCGGCGACACCGCGCGGCTGACCTCTTCGCAATCCTCGACGGTCATGGTGCCGTCCTCGCGTTCGGCCATGATCTGCAGCGTCAGCCCGTTCTGGCCCGACAGATGCACCCGCACGAGGCGGAAGCCGATGCCACGCAGGACCGGCTGGACGATCAGCGCGATGCGCGCATCGATGCCGCTTTCGCGGATGATGCGATCGTCGCCCTCGCTTGCCGTTGCAGTCATTGAAGCCCTGTCGTTCTACTAGGTTATCGGCAGGTAATAAAAAAGAGCGGGACCGGGTGGACCCACTCTTCGTCATACCGACCAAGAATTTGAGGCTGATATAAACGATCATGGCCTGTGTTTCAAGCCCGCTATGCTGGTCGGGCAACGCCGCCATCGAGGCGGCCCGCGCCAGCGTTGCATGGGGTGCATGGCGCCTATGCGGCGACCCCCATGGGATTGGCGCCGAAACGCACCTACCTATGTTGCGCTGCACAAATGTGGCCGTGGGTCACACGTGCGCGAAAGGACATGATCATGAGCAATCGCAAGATATTTTCTGCAATAGGCGACTTCTTCACCGTATTCGGCAGCGCCGTGGCCGCTTCACGGGCCGTGGAAGCCGGTCGCAGGCCGCGCGCCGACGACCTGCGCAACCTCGGCGTCGAGCCTGCCGCCTTCGATCGCATCGGCCGCCGCTTCTAAGACTGCAAGCTTATTTCCGAATGAAGGTAAGATAGGCCGGCCGCCGGCCCTCACGAATGGCCTTGACCTCGTAACGGGTGCCCGGCCAGCCTTCATAGGGCCGGTGCCAGTCCGCCGCCTCGCAAGCCTGCCATGCGAACGCGCCATGCGCGCGGCAATGCAGCAGGGTCCAGTTGACATAGGTGTCGATGTCGGACGCAAAGCGGAATTTTGAACCAGGCTTCAGCACACGCGCGAACCGCTCGAGATTGACCGGGCTGACGAAGCGCCGCTTCCAGTGTTTCTTCTTCGGCCAGGGATCGGGATAGAGCAGATCGATGCCGTCGAGCGAGGCTTGCGGCAGCCAGTCGAGCAGCCTTGTGGCGTCGTCGTCATAAACCCGCAAATTGCCGAGCGGTTTCTCGCGCACCGCCATCATCATCTTGGCCATGCCGTTGACGAAGGGCTCGACGCCGATAAAGCCGATCGCTGGGGCCTCGGTCGCACGATGCAGGAGATGCTCGCCACCGCCGAAGCCAATCTCGAGGCGAACCGCGCGGACATCCGTCTCAAACAAAGCGCTGAGATCAGCCGGCGGCTCGGCCGCCAGATCGAGCCGATATGTGCCGAAGCCGCTTTCCAGCGCGGCCGCCTGCTGCGGGCGCATGGTCTTGCCGCGCCGGCGACCGAAAAAGGCTTCGGTCGCGCGGCTTGGTCTGTCCTTCGGATCCATGGCGGGACTTTGCGGTGCCGCTGTCAGGCGGCGACCGCGTCCTTGAGTGCCTTGGCGAGATCGGTCTTTTCCCAGGAGAAAGACCCATCACGGCCGGCCTTGCGGCCGAAATGGCCGTAGGACGACGTCTTGGCGTAGATCGGTTTGTTGAGATCGAGGTGACGGCGGATGCCCGACGGCGACAGATCCATCACCGTGCGCAACGCGTCCTCGAGCTTTGCCTCGTCGACCTTGCCGGTACCGTGCAAGTCGACATAGACCGACAGCGGCTGAGCAACGCCGATGGCGTAGGAAAGCTGGATGGTGCAGCGGTCGGCGAGTTTCGCCGCCACGACGTTCTTGGCCAGGTAGCGCGCCGCATAGGCCGCCGAACGATCCACCTTGGTGGTGTCCTTGCCGGAGAAGGCGCCGCCGCCATGGGGTGCGGCACCACCATAGGTGTCGACGATGATCTTGCGGCCGGTCAGTCCGGCATCGCCGTCCGGCCCGCCAATGACGAACTTGCCGGTCGGATTGATGTACCACATGCAATCGTCGGCGATCTTGAGGTCGCCCAGCGCCTCTCGGATATAGGGTTCGACGACCTTGCGGACCTTCTTCGAATCCCAGCTCGCATCGAGATGCTGTGTGGACAGCACGATCTGCGTCGCCTCGGCGGCCTTGCCGTCGACATAGCGAACGGTGACTTGGCTCTTGGCATCCGGCCCGAGCTTGCCGGCTTCACCGCTGCCTTCGTGACGGGCGGCAGCCAGCAGTTCGAGGATCTTGTGGCTGTAGTAGATCGGCGCCGGCATCAGATCCGGCGTCTCGCGACAGGCGTAACCGAACATGATGCCCTGGTCGCCGGCACCCTCTTCGCCCTGACGGTCGGAGGCATTGTCGACGCCCTGGCCGATGTCAGGCGACTGGCCGTGCAGCAGAACCTCGATCTTCGCCGTTTTCCAATGAAAGCCGGCCTGCTCGTAGCCGATTTCGCGGATCGCCTTGCGGGCGACCGATTTGAACTTGGCCGGATTGACGACCGAATGCCCGGCGGCATCCTTGAGAATATTGCCGGCCTTGTCCCGCTTGAGCAACGTGTCGGGAACACGCACTTCGCCGGCGATCACGACACGGTTGGTGGTGGCCAGCGTCTCGCAGGCGACACGGACTTTCCACGGGTCCATGCCGGTCTTCTTGGCTTCGCGATACACCAGATCGACGATCTCGTCGGAAATCCGGTCACAGACTTTGTCGGGATGGCCCTCGGCAACGGATTCCGAGGTAAAGAAGTAGTTCTGCCGCGTCACGGGTGTCCCCTCTTGAAAAACGATCGGCAGGCTGCCGATTTTGGCGCGCCACGTGTTAGCGGGGCGAAGCGCCGCTCGTCAAGCGGTGCTTCGGTTCTGGCATGATGTCGATGCAGTTATCTTGTGCCACCGGCGGCAAGACGCCGCCAGTCCTGGCGTGATTGCCGATCAGTCGGGATCGTCGGTGGAGAGGGACTTGACCAGGTCTATGATCCTGCGGCGCACCTTGGCGTCCGCGATCTTGACAAAGGCCCGGTTGAGCTGGAGTCCTTCGGGACTGCCGCAGAATTCGACGGCGAAAGCCATCGACGCGTCCTCGGCAAATCCGCGGCCCGCCACGGGCTCCTGGCCGGGCGCATCCTCGAAAAAGAAGGCGACAGGCACGCCGAGTATGGACGCTATCGCCTGCAATCGGCTGGCGCCGACGCGGTTGGTGCCTTTTTCATATTTCTGAATCTGTTGAAATGTGATGCCGAGGTTTTCTCCCAGCTTTTCCTGGCTCATTCCCAGCATGTTGCGGCGAAGCCGGATGCGACTGCCAACATGGATGTCGATCGGATTCGGTTTCTTCTTGTTGTCTTCTGTCATTTTTTCCTCGCCGAATTTTTTCGGCTTTCTCTATTTTTTTCCTGCCCAAACAAAGCCGGAGGCAACTGCCCCAACAGAACGATCCACCGGCTTCGAGAAATTTTCAGGCACTTACAGTATGAGTTTCTAATGTGTGGGCTGTCAATTCACCCGTAGCCTTTGCCTTACGTTCAACAGCGCTGCCCCAACGGCAAACAGCAACATGATCAGCATTCCGTTAATGCGCCGTTGGCCGGGAGATATGAGCGCCTGTCCGGAAATCGGTATGTGGGCGTCGATGGCGCCGCGTGCGTCGATCGCAAGCGCATCGACGATGCGCCCACGCGGATCGACGACGGCCGAGATGCCGTTGTTGGCAGCACGCACCAATGGCAATCCATTTTCCACCGCACGGATCTGGGCCTGCCTGAAATGCTGATACGGACCCGGCGTGTCGCCGAACCACGCATCGTTGGTAACGTTCACAATAAGCTGCGCTGACGCAGCGTCAACTGCCACAAGATCGGGAAAGATCACCTCATAACAGATAAATGGCAGCGCACGGATGCCATCGGGCAGCGTGATGGCGTGGCGCTCATTGCCGGCCGCGAAACTCATCGGCCCGGCAACCAGTTGCTCGATGCCGAAACGCTGGAGCAGATCGGCGAAAGGCAGGTATTCGCCGAACGGCACCAGGTGAACCTTGTCGACGGCGTCAGCGATTTCACCCTTGTCGTCGATCGCCACCACGGAGTTGTAGTAACGGCTGTCGGCATTCGCGGCCGAACCGCCTTCCTCGCGAACGACGCCGGCAATCAGCATCTGGCCGGGTCCGAGCATGTCCCCCAGCGCCGTCAATGCGTCCGGACGCTCGGTGAAGAGGAACGGCACCGAGGTTTCGGGCCACAAGATCAGTTGCGGCTTTTGATGGCCTGGGTCCGGCGCCTTGGCCGAGAGCCCCATCAGGACCGCGAAGATGCGGTCGCGCACCGAGGCATCCCATTTTTCCGACAGGTCAACGGCCGGCTGGACGATGCGGACATCCAGGCTGCGTGAAGCTGGCGGTTCGGGAGCGGCAAGCCTGACATAGCCGAAGCCGACATGGGCGGCGGCGAGCACGACAAACAGTGCCGCGCCGAGGCGCAGATGCCGACGTGCCGCCAGCAGTGCCGGCAATGCGAAGACGAACACCGCGAGCGCGTTCATGCCGATCATGCCCGTCACCGAGACGCTCTGCATCAGCAGCGGCACGGGCATGGCCGCGTAGCCGACGGCATTCCAGGGAAAACCGGTGAACAGGAAATCGCGCAGCCATTCCGCCAGGCCGAAGCCGAAGGCAAGGGCGGCGATGCGGCCAATGTCGTTGCTCCACAGCAGCCGGGCAACGATTGCCGCAAAGCCGTAGAAAAAGGCGAGCATGAAAGGAATGCCGACCACCGCGAAGGGAAGCGCCCAGGCAAAACTGTCGGCCTCGACCAGCAGCGCCGAGCCGATCCACCAGAGGCCGGCGAGGAAATAGCCGAAACCGAACCACCAACCGACGGCGAAAGCCGGCCGCAGGCGCTGGAACAGGCTGCCGGAAGCTTCGCCGGTGGCGCCGTCGAGCAGCCAGACCAGCAGCGGAAACGAGACGAAACAGGCGGCGAAGAAATCGTAAGGCGCCTGCCCAAGCACGGCAAAAGCGCCTGCGAGAAACGCCACGAGCGCACGCCGCCAACCCCAAAGCAGAATTATCCGGCCGGTGAGGCGCTCCATGCATACTTCCGAGTCGCGAATCAGGACACAAGATTTAACAGGCTGCGCTCCGCGCTCCAAACGGCGGATGGGCTGGCTGAGATGCACAGCTTCGGCCCTGCCCTACCGGTGCCAACCCTCGATTTGGACGCCGCCCAGCCGCTCGGCCTCCTCGCGCGGAACCGAACGGATGGTCTGCGTGAAGGTCCAGACATGGCCTTCGGGGTCGCGTGCACGATACTGGCGCTCGCCGTAGAACTGATCCGCCGGCTCCTGGATTATATCAGCGTCGACCGCCCGCGCCTGCTCGCAATGCGCATCCAGGCCGCGCTTCAGCCTGACATAGATCGACTGCGTGTTCTTGCCCAAGACCGAAGCCGGGCTGGCAACATAATCGCTCCATTCGGAATCTACGATGATGTAGCTGTCGCCGAATCGCATCTCTGCATGGACGAGTTTCCCTCGGCATCGCTGACCACCATGCTGCGCGCGAAGCCTAAGGCTGCTTCCAGCCAGTCCAGCGCGGCACGAGGGTCCTTATAGAAAACACCGGACCCCAGACTTGGATGCTTGAAGGGGTCCTCGACCGCCATCCCTAAGCGCCTGGATTCTGGTTTTGCCGCATGATGTTCATTCGAAAAGTCTGCAACTTTTCGGCATCATGCTTAAGCCCTGGTTTTGCCGCATGATGTTCATCCAAAAAGTCTGCAACTTTTCGGCATCATGCTTACGCCTGTTCGGTGCGCGCGGTGGCGCGCCGGCGGCGCTCACCCTTCTGGCTCTGCACGATGCGCACGCGCTTGACGCGGCGCGGATCGGCGTCGAGGACGTGGAACTCGAAGCCGGGTATGGCCTGCACCACCTCGCCGCGGGCCGGAACACGGCCAAGCGTGTTGAAAATCATGCCGCCGATCGTGTCGACATATTCGCCATGTTCACCGGCGGCGAAATCCCCGCCGATCATCTTGGCGACGTCGTCGATCTCGGCCTTGCCGTCGACGATGAACACGCCGTCGCCGCTCTGGGTGATCATCGGCTCGTCGTCGTCATGCTCGTCCTCGATGTCGCCGACCACCATCTCGACGATGTCTTCCAGCGAGGCGAGGCCGTCGGTGCCGCCATATTCGTCGATGACCAGCGCCATCTGGGTGCGCGTCGTCTGCATGCGGCCCATCAGGTCGGAGGCAAGCATCGACGGCGGCACGAACAGCACCGGGCGGATCAGATTGAGGTCGCCAATGGTGCGTGCGAGGTCGACCTGGGCAAGATCGAGAACCGTGGCAGCGGGGGTTTTCCTGGTCGTGCGGCCCTTCTTGACGCGCGCGATCTTGGTGATGTGGGCCAGCACGTCACGGATATGGACCATGCCGCGCGGATCATCGAGCGTCTCGGAATAGACCGGCATGCGCGAATGGCCGGATTGTTCGAAAGTGCCCAGGAGATCGCCGAGCGTCGTCGTGATTTCGACCCCCTGAATGTCGGCGCGCGGTACCATGACGTCCTCGACGCGCACTTCGCGCAGCCGCAGGATGTTGTTGAGCATGGCGCGTTCGCCGGGCGAGAAGGCGCCGGCATCGCTCGTCGTCTCGGCTAGCGCGCCGGCAATTTCCTCACGCAGGCTGGTTCCGTTGCGTTGCCTGAACAGGCCCAGAACGCGGTCGAACAGTGAGGGACCGGCAGGCAACGTCTCGCTGGCAGCGCTGCCAGCACCGGCAGCAGCAGAGGTACTGCTAGCGCCAGACGTAACGGTACTCGGACTTGATCCCTCTTCCGACGTGTCGGAAGCCTTGTTCGCACTGCCGGCGTCGGGGCGGGCGGCAGTCTCTGGTTTGTCGTTCATCGTCGTCCGGTCAATTGATCAGATGTAGTTACGCGTAGGGGTCGGGAATGGCAAGCCTTGCAAGCGCCGCGCGTTCGACGGCTTCCATCGCCTCGGCCTCGGCCTCGGTCTCGTGATCGTAGCCCAGCAAATGCAGCAGGCCGTGGATGACGAGATGGGTGATATGGTTCTCGACCGGCTTGTCTTCCAGTGCCGCTTCATGGGCGACCGTTTCGGCGGCCAGCACGATGTCGCCCAGCATCGGCGGCAACGGACCGCCTTGCGCAAACGGAAAAGCCGGGAAAGACAAGACGTTGGTCGGCTTGTCCTTGCCGCGCCAGCCGGCATTGAGGAGCTGGACATGGGCGTCGTCGGTAAAAACGAGGCTGAGTTCGGAACGGCCCGCCACGCCGGTTTCGGCAAAAGCCGCCTTGACCGCGCCATCGACCAGCCGCGTCAGGCTTACCTCGTCGGGCCAGTTGCCCGCCTCAACCGATATGTCGATGTCGACGGGAACATTCCCGTCGCCGGATATTATGTCCTCAGGCATGAAGCCGCATCGTCAACATCAATTCTCGGCGCCGAGGCCGCGCGCCAGCTTGGCGTCCCGGTCGTAGGCCCTGACGATTTCCGCCACCAGTGGATGGCGGACCACATCGCCGTCGTTGAAGCGCACGGTGACCGCGCCCGCCACACCGTCCAGCACGCGCAAGGCTTCGACCAGGCCCGATTTGGTGTTGGAGGGAAGGTCGATCTGGGTCGGGTCGCCGGTGACGATCATGCGCGAATTTTCGCCCAGACGCGTCAGGAACATCTTCATCTGCATCGGCGTGGTGTTCTGCGCCTCGTCGAGGATGACGGCGGCATGCGCCAGCGTGCGGCCGCGCATGAAGGCGAGCGGCGCGATCTCGATCACTTCGGCGGCAATGGCGCGCTCAACCTTGTCGGCGGGCATCATGTCGTAGAGCGCATCATAGAGCGGCCGCAGATAGGGATCGACCTTCTCCTTCATGTCGCCGGGCAGGAAGCCCAGCCGTTCGCCGGCCTCGACCGCAGGCCGCGAGAGAATGATGCGCTCGACCATGCCGCGCTCGAGCAGCATCGCCGCATGCGCCACCGCCAGATAGGTCTTGCCGGTGCCGGCCGGGCCGATGCCGAACACCAGTTCCGACCGTTCCAGCGCCCGCATATAGGCGTCCTGGTTGAGTGAACGGGCATAGATCGTCTTCTTGCGGGTGGCGATCTGGGCGGCGGAAACCTTGCCCTTACGCTCCAGCGTCGGCAGGGTCAGCTGATCGTCGGCGGCAATCGCCATGCGCACGGCGCCATCGACGTCGGACTGGCCGATATCGACGCCCTTCTGGAGAATGCCGTAGAGATTGTCGAGCGCGCGGCGCGCCTGCTCGGCGGCCGACGCCGAACCCTTGATGGTCAGCTGGTTGCCGCGTGAGCGGATGTCGACGCCAAGCTTCTGCTCCAGCCTGGCGAGGTTTTCGTCGAACTGACCATAAAGGGCGCTGGCAAGCTTGTTGTTGTCGAAAGTCAGAACGATGTGCGCCATGTCAGAAGCCCCAGATGCCGGTACCGGGGGCAGGTTCTTCAGCTCTGCTGCGCTCAACCGTCTCTCCTCATCTGCCGAGACCCTCAGGCCAATTCGGCGAACAGGCTATTGTAGCCCGTCTTCGTGATTCGCACCTGGATAATGTCACCGATTTCGCCGGCCTTTTCATCAACAATAACCGGCTGCAGCCAAGGTGAGCGGCCAACCTTCTGGCCGGCCTGACGGCCGGGCTTCTCGATCAGCGTGTCGATGGTGCTTCCAACGAGGCTCAAGCCGAAATCCTGCTGCTGCTTCACAAGCAGAGCCTGCAGCCGCTGCAAGCGCTCGTCCTTGACCGTTTCGGGCACATGATCGGACATTTCGGCGCCCGGCGTGCCGGGGCGCGGCGAATATTTGAACGAGAAGGCCGAGGCGTAATTCACCTGACGCACCAACTCCATCGTCGCCTCGAAATCCGCTTCTGTCTCGCCGGGGAAGCCAACGATGAAGTCGCCGGAGAGCGCGATGTCAGGCCGCGCGGCACGGATACGGTCGAGCAGCGCCAGATAATCCCTCGCCGTGTGCCGGCGATTCATCGCCTTGAGGATGCGGTCGGAGCCGGATTGCACCGGAAGATGCAGATAGGGCATCAACGCCGGCAGATCGCGATGGGCCGCTATCAGTTCGTCATCCATGTCGCGCGGGTGGCTGGTGGTGTAGCGCAGACGCGCCAGCCCGGGGATTTCGGCCAGCCTGAAGAGCAGGCGGCCAAGGCCCCACTCCTCGGTCTTGCCCCCTTTGGCCTCGCCCCGGCCATGCCAGGCATTGACGTTCTGGCCAAGCAGCGTCACTTCGCGCACGCCGGCTTCGGCCAGGCGCTCAGCCTCCGCGACAATCTGCGCCACCGGCCGGGAGACTTCGGAGCCCCTTGTGTAGGGCACAACGCAGAAGGTGCAGAACTTGTCGCAGCCTTCCTGCACGGTGAGGAAGGCGGTGACGCCGCGCTTGATGACCTCGGCGCGCTTGGGCTGCGGCAGATGCTCGAACTTGTCCTCGATGGCGTAGTCGGTCTCGACGATCTTTTCGCCGCCGCGCACCCGCGCCAGCACGTCCGGGAGCCGGTGATAGGTCTGCGGACCGATGACCAGGTCGACGGCAGGCGAACGGCGGATGATCTCGGCGCCTTCGGCCTGCGCCACGCAGCCGGCGACGCCGACCAGCATCTCACGGCCGGCCAGGGCACGCTCGGCTTTCATGTCGCGGATACGGCCGAGCTCGGAATAGACCTTTTCGGCCGCCTTCTCCCTGATATGACAGGTGTTCAGCAACACCAGGTCGGCCTCGCCAATGGCATCGGTCGCGGAATAGCCGTCGGCAGCCAGCGCATCGGCCATACGCTGTGAATCATAGACATTCATCTGGCAGCCATAGGTCTTGATGAAGACTTTTCTCGCTGCCGCGGGAAGCACCGCCGGCTGTCCAGCCGTAGTGCCGATGTCGTCGCTTTCTATCGTGTTCAAGTCCATAAGGCGGCTTCTAACGCCTTTCCGTGACAAAAAACAGACGATTCTCGGCGCGCCAGCAAGGGCATGCCGGAGCTACCGGCTCGGCCGCGGGTCGGCAAGCGCCGCCTGCATCATCTCACGCACCTGGCTTTCCATCAGTTTCGACGTCTCCTTGCGGTTCGAACCCTTGGAAAAGGCGATTGCCTCGCCGAAATGCACCTCGACGTCGAGCGCGCCCTCAGCGAGCAATACCTTGAGATGCGGCATCAGATCCTCATCGCCGATCCAGGCGGCAAGCGGGCGATGCCGGCGGCCGAGCGGCACGCCGTGCAGACGCGTATAGGCGATCGCCACCGGCTGGATGAACACCTGTTCCGCCGCGCCTTCGGAAATCGCCATCGAGGCGGCGCCGAACAGCGTGCTCTTGAACGGCAGGACCATATTGCCGTCGCCGGTCGAGCCCTCGGCAAACAGCACCATCGCATCGCCCTTGGCCATGCGGCTGGCAATCTCGCTTGCCTGGTCGCCCGACGATCGCTTGCGCTCGCGCTCGATGAACACGGTGCGCTGCAGCTTCGACAGCATGCCGATCAGCGGCCAGCCTTCCATATCCGCCCTGGCGATGAACTTTACGTCGGCAAAAGAGCCGAGCACCATGATGTCGGTCCAGGAGATGTGATTGGACGCAACCAGCAGCGGGCGCTTGTCGGACAGCGTTCCCTTGACATGGATGCGCATGCCGAGCGCCCTGACGATCAGCCTGTGCCAGATCTTGAGGATGAAGGTTTCCGGCCACCAGCCGGTCTTCATCGACAGGATCTGTAACGGCACGAGGACCAGCGAACCGGCGACAACGAGGCCCAGCGCCAGGAAAATCCTGATTTTCTTGATCATCGCCTCATCCCGGCCGTGTCGCTAGCGAAGATCGCGGCGCATGACAAGCGCGCCGGTCGGTCCGTGTTCGGCCGATCTGTAGTAATTCGGCCGCTTGCCGACCTCATGGAAGCCCAGCCGACGATAAAGCGCGATCGCCGCGACATTGGTCTCATCGACCTCGAGGAACAGCGCTTCGGCGCGCTGCGCGTGCAGTTCGCGCAACACCGCGTCCATCAATTGCCAGCCCAACCCCTGGCGACGATGCGATCGCGCCACCGCGACGGTCAGGATCTCGCCCTCGCCTGCCGCAAGCCTCGCCAGCACGAAGCCGACGGGCGGCTTGGAGCCCTGCCCGGTTTCGCGCGCGGCATAGCCGAACACGGTGTCCTGTTCGAGCAGGGCGGCGAATTCGCCATCGGTCCAGGGGCGGACAAAGTCCTCGCGATGCAGCAGCGAGACCGCCGGACTGTCGGCGATCCTCAGCGGCTCGAGCGCGTAGTCCCGGCGGCGTGGTTGGAGAAAAGGTATGCGCATTTATCTTTCTTGCCTTGATAGAATAAAGCCAGCCTGCGGCTTGGCGTCGGCGCCGCGCATATAGAGTGGTTTCGGCCGTTCGCCTGCGCCCTTGGCGGCAGCCAGGCGGGCGTAGGTGACAATGTCGGCGGTGGCTGTCCGAGGGCCGACATCAAATTCGCGCCCGGCCGATGCGCTGATGAGCGCTGCCGCGGTGCCGGCAAGCACCGGAGACGTTTCCATCGCCATGGCCACCACGTCAGCCAGCGTGGCCACGGCCGGACCGTAAGCCAAGGCTGACGTTTCGTCGTAAAAGGCGGCGTGGATCTCCTCACGGCCGGCATCGAGCGCCGCCAGCACGGCGCGACCGGGAAATGCGGCTGCTGCTTCGGCGGCCAGCGCCTCCAGGGTCGACACCCCGATCGCCGGTATCTTCAGCGCCAGCGCCAGGCCACGCGCGGTCGAGACGCCGACCCGCAGACCGGTGAAGGAACCGGGGCCGACAGAGACGGCAATGGCGCCAAGACCGGCATAGTCGGTTGCGCTTGCCTCCAGCGCTTCGGCTGTGACCGCCATCAGGTGCTCGGCATGGCCCTTGCCGACATCGAGCACCGAGCGGCCAAGCTCCCGCTTCGCCACAGCATCATAGACGCAAGCGGCGCAAAGGTTGGCGGCACAGTCGATGGCAAGCAATTTCATGAGGCAACCGGTTCGAAAAACAATTCCCTGTGCCCGCCACGGCCCGCCACCGCAAGGGGATAGTGCATAATTCGTTAAACGGCTTCGCTGGTAGACTATGCGGCCTGTTCGATGCGCAGCATGTGGTTGTCCCAGACATAGTCCGGTTCGGAGCGTGTCGCGCCGCTGCCCTCGACGATCTCGCCGGCGCCGGTGGTGGCCATGAAGCCGGTTCCATCGGGGGCCACGCCGCAGACCTCGACCAACGCGCTGTTCGCAACGACCCGGCCGCTGGCCGCATCGATCACGACAAGCGAGTTGCCTTCCGGCGAGGAAACGGCGACGGTTCCGGCAGCCCGATTGGCCGCGACCGAGCCTATGTAGTTGCGGAAGCCGGACAAAACGTCCTGCGGCATGTCGAGCAACTGCAGATCCTTGCCGCGCGCGGCGCGACCGACCAGCAATGGACGATCGCTGCCCGGTCCCCGGTACTGGCAGCCGAACCAGACGGTTCCGGCCGGATCGGTGTCCATGTGGCGGATCGACAGCTGATGCAGTGCGGCCGGCAATTCGTGTTTCTCGATGACATAGCCGGTGACGCGGTCGATCAGCACATAGGACGGCTTCATGGTGGCGATGTTGAGCTCGGCGCGGCCGTAGTCCGGATGAGTCTCGATGCCGCCATTTGCAACCGCAATCGTCCTGCCGTCGCCCAGGAGCAGAAGCTCGTGCGGACCCATGCCATAGGTCGGGAACTCACTGATGCGGCTGAATTTCGCCCGCGCATCATAGACGCCGACGACGCCGGCGGCGTTGTCGAAGTCGTTTTCGGTGGCATAGAGCAGCGCACCGTCGGCCGAAAACACGCCATGGCCGAAGAAATGCCGGCCGGCGATGCTGGCGATCGTCAGCGGCGCGTCACGGCCCGAGTGATCGAAAACCACGGCGAAGGTGCCGGGCTGACGCGCGAAGACCACCGAGCGTTTCGATATGGGATCGAAGGTGACATCGTGGCCGCGATCGGGCAGGTCGATCGCATGCAGGACCTTGCCGGCCTCGGACAGGACGGCAGCGCCAAAGCTGCCGTCGCGTTTGACGAAAGCCGTGGCGAAGACGGCGTCGGCCGCAAGCGTCTTTGCCCAGGCCGACGGCGCCATCGCCGCGGCAAAGCCGATACCCGCAGCCCTCAGGAAATCGCGGCGATCGATGAGGGAGGTTTTCAAGAGACTATCCTCCCCTGCACTGGCTCGCTCCAGGACACGGTGATTATTACGGATCGGAGCTGACGCTTGGCACCTACCGATTCTTGGAATGATACATCGCAGACATTGGAAGTTAGCCGAAGCCTCCGGAACTTCGTCATCCACGGGCGGAGCAGGAGCGAAGCTCCGTCGCGGAGACCCGAGGATCCATGCCGTGACCTTGACCGTCGGGTGCAACGGAGCAAAATTCTGGACCGCGGCAGCGCTTTGAAGTCGCGGCATGGATCCCGGGGTCTGCGCTGCGTCGCTTCGCTCCTTGCTTCGCCCCAGGATGACGAAGCTATGGGCGTTTCGGCCAATCTCAAGGTCATGCTCAGTCCCCATCCAGCGACGAGAAGCCTGCGGTCAGGCCGAATTCGGCGGTCAACCTGGTGCCGATCAAGGTCGACAGGCTGGAGGTGATCAGCGCGAAATGATCGAGCTTGTCGCGCAGCGCCGGATCGGCAAGCGTCTTGTCGATTGGACCACTGACCGCCTTGGCGGTGGCGACACCGTTGACCAGCTGGATATGGATCGATTCGGCCATCCAGCGCGCATCGGCCGGCAGAGCGTCACCAAGTTTCGAGGCCTGGAACAGCGTATCGATGCCGGAGAGATTGCCGGCCAGTGACGCGGTGGTGTTTTGCGAGCGCCAGTAGATTGCCTGTTTCGGCTTGTCCGCATCCGGCTTGCCACCGAAAAACCCTTTCAGGCGCACGTCGCGGACCATTTCCAGCTCATTGATGAAGACGCCGACCAGTTCGGTCACCGCTTCATTGCCGTCGCGGTAGAGCGGGTTCTGCGGCCCCGGATTGGCCCAAAGGGCGGCAAAGCCGCCCGGCTTGTTCCAGGCGGCGCTGACCTCGCCGGCCATGGTTTCGATGTTGCCGGCAACAGCAGTGCCATAAGCGCAGCGGTAGGGATCATCCTTGCCGGCAAGTGCATCGGCGCCGTCGCCGTAAAGAACGAATTCGAGCGCGCCCAGCCCCTGCATGGCAACGCTCTTGCCGGCCAGTTGTGCCGGATCGGTCGCGGTCGGATCCTTGGCGGACAGCGCCGCCTGTACCTGTTTCAGGCCGATGCTCTTGCGATCCGGCCAGAACAGCATGCGTTCCAGCCGGTTGTTCTCCTTGATCGGTCCGAAGCCGATGATTTCGGCTGACGACCAGGCATAGACGGTGGCGGAGAATTCGGCGCGTGCGGCATCGAGTTCTCCTTGCGAGGGCGCTTCGCAGAGCTTGTGCATCGCTTTCGTCAAGGCTTCCGCATGCTGATGCAGGCCGGCATAGGCCGGGCGGACGAAGCCATCGATCGCGCGCTGGATGATATCGGAGGCTTTGACCGCCGCCGACGCAGGGACAACGCCCAGCAGAGCCAGCGGAAGAACGAGAAACAATGCAGAACGCTTGAACATCACAGTGACTCCAGGAATTTGAGCAGCGCATTGCGGTCGGCCGCATTGGCTGCGGCAAAGCGGTCGCGCGCTTTCTGTGCCTCGCCGCCATGCCACAGGATCGCCTCGGTCAGGCTGCGCGCGCGCCCGTCATGCAGGAAGAAGGAATTGCCGTTGACCGTCTCGGTCAGGCCGATGCCCCACAGTGGCGGCGTGCGCCATTCATTGCCCGTCGCATCTCCCACGGCCTGGCCATCGGCCAGATCTGGCCCCATGTCGTGCAGCAGGAAGTCGGAATAGGGCCAGATCAGCTGGAAGGCCTGCGCTTTGTTGGGCGTGTCGCGGCGCGTGACAAATTTCGATGTGTGGCAGGCAATGCAGCCCATCTCATAGAAGACCTTCTTGCCTTTGAGAACTTGTGGGGCGTCGAGATCCCGGCGCGCCGGCACGGCCAGGTTCTGCGAATAGAAGGTGACGAGATCCATCACCGGCGGCGGCGCCTCGACCGGGCCAAGACGCTGCTGCACGCCGTTCGGCATGGCGAGGCATTTTGCCTCCGCAGCAGTGCAATCGCCCCAATGCTTCGGCTCTTCGGGCGTCGAGATGCCGATGTCGCCGGCAAAGGCATCCGCTGCCTGCTGGCGGATCGACGCGGTCTGCGCCTTCCAGCCGAAGCGGCCGAGCGTCAGTTCCCCGCTCAAGCCATCGCGCACGATGTTCGGCCTGCCGGAAATGCCGTCGCCGTCCCTGTCGTCCGGATCGGCGTGGGCGAGAATATCAGCCGGCGCGATCTGTTCGATCAGGCCCAGGCCGATCATCGGCGGCGTCAGGCGCGGCGACAGCGTGGTGCGTGGGTCAAGCGGCCCGTAGCCAAGGCCGTCAACCGAATAGCTCGGTTTGCGCAAGGAGATCACTGTGCCGTCCGTCAGCTCCACCTTACGTTCCTGATAGTCGATGTGCATCCTGCCTTCACCGGGCAGGCCGGGCACGGCGAGCTCCTGCAATTGCCTGCCATAGACCGGGTCGGGGAAGTTAGGCACCTCGTGGTCGGCAAGCGCCTCCCTCTCTTGCGCGCTGCTGGCGTCGCGGGCCAGCCGAAGGAACATCGACGTGGTGCCGGCGTCGCCTTGCGGCGGGCGGCCGCGGCCATCCTTCAGATGGCAGTTCTGGCAGGCGCGTTCGTTGAACAGCGGGCCGAGCCCGTCCGAAGCCTGCGTCGAGGATGGCGACGAGACCCAATTCTTGCGGAAAAGGGCATTGCCGAGCTTGAAGTCGCCCTCTTCCTCGAAGGTGATGTTGGCCGAGGATTGCGAGAAGGAATCGCGGCTGACGTCCTTTCGGGACGTGCCGGCGCCACCTTGCATCAGTTCGAACTGCTCTGGCCTGGAAAAATCCGTGGTCGGCCTGGTGACGGCGATGACGCGCGCCTGATCCTTCGCATTGAGGTCGGTGCGCGTGACGGCGAGGCCGGCTGGCTGAATATCACCCGCCATCGCCGAAGAGGTGAGTGCCAACACGAGCATGACATAGTGCCGACGCGCCAATCCGGCTGACGTCTTTGGAAGGGACGGCGAGCCATCGGCCCGCCGCGAGCGGCGCACGAATTCTAGCAGGCGCCGCATTCCCGCATGCCCTTACTCCGCCTCGTCCGCCGATGCGGCGTTGAGCTGGCCGTATTTCTCCTCGCCGATCGAGGCAAGCAGGTCGAGTTGCGTCTCGAGAAAGTCGATGTGGCCCTCCTCGTCGGCGAGCAATTCCTCGAACAGCTTCATCGTCACGTAGTCGCCGGCGTCGTTGCAGATTTCGCGCGAACGCTTGTAAGCGGTACGTGCGTCATATTCGCCGGCAAGGTCGGATTCGAGCACTTCCTTGACGTTCTGCCCGATGCGCAGCGGCGCCACGGACTGCAGGTTCGGATGGCCTTCGAGGAAGATGATGCGGGCGACGAGCTTGTCGGCATGGTGCATCTCCTCGATCGATTCCGCCCGCTCCTTCTTTGCCAGCTTGGCGTATCCCCAGTCCTCAAGCAGACGGAAATGCACCCAGTACTGATTGACGGCCCCGAGTTCCAGAAAAAGGGCCTCGTTAAGCCGCTCGATGATCTGCGGATCGCCTTTCATGAATTCTGCTCCCGTATTGGACGCGCAGGCCTCTGACGCGATCCAGGTGTGAAACGACATCCACGCCGCTCGCCTCCGAGCGGGCGTGGTAATTTTCGGTGACCCGAATGATCGTTTCCACCACATTTGGGAAGCAGCCGCAACAGCGACCGCGCTTTTGCATGGCATGATAGATCTTCGCCGGCACGATCAGCTGCCAGGGATCCTGGTCCAGCAGCCCGACGATCGTCTGCTCGATCTCCTTCTCGGTGATGATATTGCAATGACAAATCAGCATTGGCTTGCTCGGCTGGCTGACGGCGTCTCCCGCGCCGTGTGGCTTGATTTTCTAGCGGAGGCCGTTCCAGAGCCGGTTTTCCGGCTCCCGGATCAGTCACCTGTCTTTCGACCCTTACTTGAACACCTTGTCCGGCGCGTCGAGGCTATCGGACCCTTCGAAGGCGATGGTGCTGAGCTTCAAGGAGCCGACGGCGCGCTCAATCGACTTGGTCTGATCGATCAGCGCATCGATCGCCGCCTGCACGGTGGCGTTGCCCTCAATGTTGCCCTCGGCGATCTGCTGGTCATAGGCCTCGCCGGCCAGTGCACGCGCCTTGATCGCCTCCATCTTGGCGACCGAAACATCGAGCTTGTCAGACAGTTCCTTGTCGATCGCCGGATCGGCCGCCTTCACCATATCGGCCACCGAGGGACCCGAAACGACGGTGCCGTCGAGACGCGTGTAGCTCGCATGATAGGCCGCGCGAATGCCGATGGCGTCGTAGAGATGCGAATTGTACGTGTTGTCGGAGAAGCAATCGTGCTCCTCTTCCGGATCATGCAGCAGCAGGCCGAGCTTCATGCGCTCGCCGGCCAGTTCGCCGTAGGACAGCGAGCCCATGCCGGTGAAGATGGTCGAGATCGCCGTGTTCGGCTCGCCATCGACGAGAGCCTTGCGGGCGGCGCCGTCTTCCTTCCAGTTGCCGACCATCTCCTGAAGATCCGAAACCAGAAGGTCGCTGGCCGATTTCAGATACTCGGCGCGGCGATCGCAATTGCCGCCGGTGCAGTTCTGGAGGTCGTAGTCGGTATAGGGGCGCTCGCCGGCACCCGGCCCGGTGCCATGCAGGTCCTGGCCCCAGAGCAGGAATTCGATGGCGTGGTAGCCGGTGGCGACATTGGCCTCGATGCCGCCGGCTCCCTGCAGCGTGCCGGAGAGGAATTCCGGCGAAAGCTTCGATGCATCGACCTTCTTGCCGTTGATCTCGATCTCCTTGTTGGCGATCACATTGGCCGTGTAGAGCGCATTCGCGTCCGATTCGGTGCCGTAGCTCTTGGCGATGTAGTCGATCAAACCTTCATCCAGCGGCCAGGAATTCACCTTGCCTTCCCAGTCGTCGACGATCTTGCTGCCGAAGCGGTAGACCTCGGTCTGCTGGTAGGGAACGCGCGATGCCTTCCAGGCGTCACGGGCAGCGTTGAGGGTTTCCGCCGATGGCGTGGCGAGCAGCGCGTCGACCGCCTTGTCGAGCGCCTGCGCGGTGGTCAGCGAATCCTCATATTTGGCGAGCGCGATGTCGGAATAGGTCTTGATGACGGCCTTTGCATCGGTTTCCGCCTTTGCCGGCAACACGAATACCGCCGCCGTCAGCAGGGCAGTGGCGCCGATCGCCGCAAGCCTGCTGCCATATCGTGCTGTCATAATCACTCTCCAGTTTCTCGGAAATTCTGTAAACGGCGCGCACAGCAACCGGCGCCAGGCCATCTGCGGGCCATTGGGCGCAAGAGATGCCGCGCTAGCGCGCGGTTCGCGGAAGAAAGACACCAAAATGCCTCCAATCGAAAGGGTTCAAGGCCCAGACATTAAAGGGATGCGCTGACGCGCGAGCTTCCATAAAGCTGCGACATCGTCGGATGTCAATGACAATCCGTAGGAAAAGTCAATTGAAACAACAGTTTAGAATTATTCTAAACTACGACTGTCAACTTATGCGTCTTTCTGCACCGGTCTTGCCGTTGAACTGTACGATTGACAGCTGCCATTCCGGGTGCGACCCGCAAAAGCTCTCTTGCGGCGGCACCAGACAATTGCCACTTGGCGAGACATCCTAGGATAGAAGCGGGATTGGAATGCGATGAAGAACGGTGTGGTCATTGTCGGCGCGGGTCATGCGGGCGTGCAAGCGGCCGCCAGTCTGCGCGAAGACGGCTATGACGGGCCGGTGATCCTCGTCGGGGATGAGGACGAACTTCCCTATCACAAGCCGCCGCTGTCGAAGACTTTCATCAAGGATGCCGAGGCCAAGCCGCAACCCTTGCGCGGCGAGGCCTTTTACACCGGCAGCGCCATCGATTACCGGCCTGGCGTCAGGATCGATCGCATCGATGCCGAGCGCCGCAGCCTGGAGATATCAGGCGGTGGCGCGCTTGCTTTTGATCACCTGATCCTGGCGACCGGCTCGCGCCCGCGCACCCTGCCGTTGCCCGGCTCGGACCTGTCCGGCGTGCTGTCGCTGCGCTCGCTGGCCGATGCGCGGCTGATCCGCGACCTCAGCGCGCAAAGCGACGAAATCGTCATCCTCGGCGGCGGTTTCATCGGGCTGGAGATAGCAGCCACACTGCGGGCCACCGGCCGCACGGTGACAGTGGTGGAGGCCGTGGACCGGCTACTCGGCCGCGCCGTGGCGCCGGTGGTGGCGAGCCACGTCCGGCAACGGCTGGAAGCGACAGGCGTGCGCATTCTCACCGGCACCTCGATCGCCAGGCTCGATGGCGAAAACGGTCATGTCACGGCCGCCATCACCTCGTCAGGCGAAAGGCTGCCGGCGCGCATGGTCATCGTCGGCATTGGTGCCATGCCGAATGTCGAACTGGCGCAGTCTGCAGGCCTCGGCATCGCCAACGGCATCCGCGTCGATCATCAGATGCGCACGTCGATGCCGGAGATTCTTGCCATTGGCGATGCTGCCTCCTACCGTCACTGGTTCACCGGCGGCGACGTGCGGCTGGAATCGGTGCAGAACGCCACCGATCAGGCGCGGCTTGCCGCGCGCACGATATCAGGCCACACCGACGCCTATTCGGCGGTGCCATGGTTCTGGTCGGACATCGGCGACATGAAATTGCAGATGGTCGGCCTGACCGCCGGCGGCGACAGCCATGTCGTGCTGGGCGACCTGCCCGAAAACAAATTCTCGATCTACCACTATGCCGGCGACCGGCTGCTCGGCATCGAATCGGTCAACCGCCCCGGCGACCACATGCTTGGCCGCAAGATGCTCGGCGCCGGCTTTTCGCCGACGCCGGAAACGGTTGCTGAGGGACCTGACGGTTTGAAGGCGGCGCTGGCCGCGTTTCAGCAGGATGAGCCTGCCAGGGCTGCGGGCTAGCCCCCGCTTACCCTCCCTTGTGGGGAGGGTCGCTGTGAAGCAGCGGGGTGGGGTCTGCGCGAGGCGCCCCACCCGGACCTTCGGTCCGACCTCCCCACAAGGGGGAGGTAGAAGTTCAGGCGGCGCAGACTTCGCGGATCGAGCTTTCCAGGATGTCGAGTGCTTCGTTCATGACTTCGTCCTGGATGGTGATCGGCGCCAGGAAGCGGATGACGTTGCCGTAGACACCGCAGGTCAGCAGGATCAGGCCCTTGTCGAGCGCCTTCAACCGGATCGCATTGGCGATCTCGGCCGACGGCAGGCCCTTCTTGACGTCGTTGAACTCGACCGCGTTCATGAAGCCGAGGCCTCTGATGTCGACGATCTCGGGCACGTCGTCGCGGATCGACTGCAACCGCTGCTTCAGCCTTGCGCCCAGCGTGTTGGCGCGGTCGCACAGGTTTTCGTCCTCGATCACGTCGAGCACGGCGTGCGCGGCGGCAACGCCGATCGGGCTGCCGCCATAGGTGCCGCCTAGCCCGCCGGGGCCGGGCGCATCCATGATTTCGGCGCGGCCGGTGACCGCCGCCAGCGGAAAACCGCCGGCCAGGCTCTTGGCCATGGTGGTGATGTCGGCCGCCACCTCATGGTGATCCATCGCAAACATCTTGCCGGTGCGGGCAAAGCCGGTCTGCACTTCGTCGGCAATCAGCAGCATGCCGTGCTGGTCGCAAAGCTTGCGCAGCGCAACCAGGAAGTCACGCGGCGCCTCGTAGAAGCCGCCCTCGCCCTGAACCGGCTCGATGATGATGGCGGCGACGCGGGCCGGATCGACATCGGCCTTGAACAGCCGGTCGAGCGCCGCCAGCGAGTCGGCGACCGAGACACCGTGCAGCGGCACCGGGAACGGCGCATGATAGACATCGCCCGGCATGGCGCCGAAGCCGACCTTGTAGGGCACGACCTTGCCGGTCAGTGCCATGCCCATGAAGGTGCGGCCATGGAAACCGCCGGCGAAGGCGATGACCGCCTGACGGCCGGTGGCATTGCGGGCGATCTTGATGGCGTTCTCTACCGCCTCCGCCCCGGTGGTGACGAAGATCGTCTTCTTCTCGAACTTGCCGGGCAGCATGCCGTTCAGCCGTTCGGCCAGGCGCACATAGCTCTCATAGGGCACCACCTGGTGGCAGGTGTGGGTGAAGCGGTCGAGTTGTGCCTTGACCGCTTCGATCACCCTGGGATGGCGATGCCCGGTGTTGACGACGGCAATGCCCGACGAGAAATCGATATAGCGACGCCCCTCGACATCCCAGATTTCCGAATTTTCAGCCCGGTCGGCATAGATCTGCGTGGTCATGCCGACACCGCGGGAAATCGATTGGTTCTTGCGTTCGGAAATGGCTGAATTCTTCATCGTATCCCTCACCGGGCCGGCGCCCGTCCTGTTTGATGCCGTTGAGACATCTTCTGACCTTATTTCACGTTTTCCTCAAGTCGGCACCACCGGCAGGCGATTGGGCCTGCGGTGGGCAGATCCCGGCGCTTAACCAGTCAGGCGATACACGTACGAGACCGGTTTCCTTTTCCCGGGGATCGACTATCCTCTGGATGTCCACGAGGCATCGCGACCAGCGAGCCGCCGCGGCCGGGGGAGCCCATGAGCAGGAACGTGACTTCGCCCGTCTCGCAGCCGTCGGTCCAAGCTCCCGGTCTTTTGTCTTTTCCAGCCGCCCCGGCGCTTTTCGCCTGCACGGCTGCGCTGCTTTTGGTCGGCTGCCAGAAGCAGGAAGCGGTGGACAAGAAACTGCAGATCATGGTGCGCACCGAAACGGTGGCGATGGCCGACTATGCGCCAAGGACCTCGCTGACCGGGGTGATCGCGGCGCGTACGCTGAACAATCTGTCGTTCCGGGTCGGCGGTCGCGTCGCCGAACGGTTTGTCGATGTCGGCCAGCATGTCGATCAAGGCACGGTGCTTGCCCGGATCGATCCGCAGGAGCAGGAATCCGATTTGCGCTCGGCGCAGGCCGATCTCGACGCGGCACAGGCGCAATTGACCCAGTCCGCCGCCGCCTTCGAACGGCAGAAGACGCTGCTCGCCCAGGGTTTCACCACCAGGCGCGATTATGACGCCGCGGACCAGGCCCTGAAGATGGCACAAGGCAGCGTCGATGCCGCGCAGAGCGCTTTCTCCAACGCCCAGCAAAACCTGTCCTTCACCGAACTCAAGGCCGGTGCCGCCGGCGTGATTACCGCCCGCCAAGTCGAAACCGGCCAAGTGGTGCAAGCCGCGCAAACCGTCTTCACCGTCGCCGAGGACGGGGACCGCGACGCGGTATTCAACGTGCAGGAGACGCTGATCGCCAAGACACCGGCATCGCCTGCGGTGACGATCACGCTGTTGTCCGATCCGCAGGTCAGGGCGACGGGCAAGGTCCGCGAAATCTCGCCTGCGGTCGACCCGGCTTCGGGCTCGATCCGGGTCAAAGTCGCCATTCCCGACACGCCCGCCGGCATGCCGCTGGGGGCAGCCGTCATCGGCTCGGTAAGCGCCAAACCGGCGAAGGCGATCCTGCTGCCTTGGCAGGCGCTGACGTCCAGCGGCGGCAAGCCGGCGGTCTGGATCGTCGATCCCTCGACCAAGGCGGTGACGATGGCGCCGGTCGAAGTGCTGGCGTTCAATTCGGGCACGGTCGTGATCGCCAAGGGGCTGGACGCGGGCCAGAGCGTCGTCACCGCTGGAGGACAGCTGCTCAGCCCTGGACAGACGATCGAAATATCGGGAGCGGGCCAATGAGCCGAACGCCACGCATCCTGCTCGGCGTGCTCATGCTCGGCGCGCTGGCATCCTGCTCCAAGTCGGAGGAAAAGCCGCCAGAGATCATCCGACCGGTGCTGTCGATGGTGATCGAGCCGCGCACCACGCAAATCTTCGGTTTTGCCGGATCCGTCGAACCGCAGGTCAGCGCCGACCTGGCCTTCCGCCTGCTTGGGCGGGTCGTCTCGCGCGACGTCCAGGTCGGCGACATCGTCAGCAAGGGCACGACGATAGCGGCACTCGATCCGACCGCGCTGGAGTTGGGCCTGCAGGCGGCCAAGGCGGAACTGTCCAATGCCGAGGCGCAGCTCGCCAACGCCGCCGCCAGCGAGGAACGGCAGCGCCAGTTGCTCGCCTCGGCCAACGCCACGCAAGCTGTCTTCGATGCCGCGCAGCAGGCGCGCAAAGCTGCGGAGGCAGGTGTCGAGCGGGCCAAGGCTTCGCTTGCCAAATCGCAGGAGCAACTCGGCTATGCCAGGCTGTTCTCTGATTTCGACGGTGTCGTCACCGCGGTGGGCGCCGAAGTTGGCCAGACGGTCTCGCCCGGCCAGACCATCGTCACCGTGGCGCGTTCGGACCTGCGCGAGGCGGTGGTCGACATTCCCGATCAATTGACCGGTGATCTTGAGGCCGGCACGCCCTTCCAGGTGATCCTGCAGTCGCTGCCGACGATCCAGACCGGGGCCAAGCTGCGCGAGATCGCACCGCAATCCGAGGGCTCGACCCGCACGCGGCGCGTCAAGCTGACGCTCACGGATCCGCCACAGGCCTTCCGGCTCGGCTCGACGGTGACGGCGACCCGCGTGACCAAGGTGGCACCGACGATCGAACTGCCGATGTCGGCGCTGTTCGAAAAGAACGGTTCCGCGAAAGTGTGGATCGTCGACCCGCAGACATCCAGCGTGAACGCACGCGACATCAAGATCGCGTCGAAGAATGGCGTTATCTTCACCGTGGCCGAAGGGCTTGACGCGGGCATGCGTGTCGTCACGGCGGGCGTCCACAGCCTGAGCGAAGGCCAGAAGGTGAAAGTGCTCGAGGGAGGCGCCTCATGAAAGGCTTCAATCTCTCCGACTGGGCGCTCAACCACCGCTCCATGGTCTGGTATTTCATGCTGGTCTTCGTCGTGGCTGGCGTGTTCTCCTACCTCAATCTCGGCCGTGAAGAAGACCCCAACTTCACCATCAAGACGATGATCATCCAGGCCAACTGGCCGGGCGCCTCGGTCAAGGAAACCGTGCAGCAGGTGACCGACCGTATCGAGAAGAAACTCGAGGAACTCGACAGCCTCGACTACACCAAGTCCGTCACCACGGCCGGCCAGACCGTCATCTTCGTCAACCTGAAGGACACCACCAAGGCACGCGATGTCGTGCCGAACTGGATTCAGGTGCGCAACATGGTCAACGACATCGGGGCGCAGTTTCCGCAGGGGGTGCAGGGACCGTTCTTCAACGACCGCTTCGGCGACGTCTATGGCAACATCTACGCCTTCACATCGGACGGGCTGACGCCGCGCCAGTTGCGCGACTATGTCGAGGACGCCAGAACAAAAATCCTGACCGTGCCCAACGCCGGCAAGGTCGACCTGGTCGGCGCCCAGGACGAGGCGATCTATCTCGAATTCTCGACCCGCCAGATCGCCGCCCTCGGCCTCAACCAGCAAGCGATCGTGGCGAGCCTGCAGGCGCAGAACGCGATTACGCCGTCCGGCGTCATTCAGTCCGGGCCGGAGCGCATCAGCGTGCGTGTCGGCGGGCAGTTCACCTCCGAGGACAGCCTGCGCGCCATCAATCTGCGCGTCAATGACCGCTTCTTCCGCCTCAGCGACGTGGCGACGATCACGCGCGGCTATGTCGATCCTCCTACGGCGCTATTCCGCTTCAACGGCCAGGACGCGATCGGGCTCGCCATCGGCATGAAACCCAACGCCAACCTGCTCGAATTCGGCGAGGCGCTGCACAAGGAGATGGACAAGGTGCTGGCCGACCTGCCGGTCGGTGTCGGCGTGCATCTGGTGGCCGACCAGCCGGTCATTGTCGAGGAGGCCGTCTCGGGCTTTACGCGCGCGCTGTTCGAGGCGGTCGCCATCGTGCTCGCGGTGTCGTTCATCAGCCTCGGCATGCGCGCCGGCTTCGTCGTGGCGCTGTCGATCCCGCTGGTGCTGGCCATCACCTTCACGGTCATGGCCTATCTCGGCATTTCGCTGCAGCGTATTTCCCTGGGTGCGCTGATCATCGCGCTCGGGCTTCTGGTCGACGACGCGATGATCGCGGTCGAGATGATGGTGGCGCGGCTGGAGGTCGGCGACAATCTGCGCAAGGCGGCGACCTATGTCTACACATCGACCGCCTTTCCGATGCTGACCGGTACGCTGGTGACGGTCGCCGGCTTCATCCCGATCGGCCTCAACAACAGCGCCGCCGGCGAATATACCTTCACCCTGTTCGTGGTCATCGCCGTTTCGCTGCTGGTGTCATGGGTCGTGGCGGTGCTGTTTGCGCCACTGCTCGGCGTCACCATCCTGCCGGCGACGATGAAAACCAAGCATCACGACCAGCCCGGCCGCTTCACCTCGCTTTTCCGGCGCGTGCTTGTCGGCTCGGTGCGCCATCACTGGCTGACCATCATCGTCACCGTGCTTTTGTTTGCCGGCTCGATCGCCGGCTTCGGGCTGGTGCAGCAGCAGTTCTTTCCGCCATCGGACCGGCCGGAGCTGATCGTCGACTGGAACCTGCCGCAGAATGCCTCGATCGCCGATACGCGCGACCAGATGGAGCGGTTCGAGCAGCGGGCGCTGGTCGGCAATCCCGACATCGACCATTTTTCGTCCTATATCGGCCAGGGCGCGGTGCGTTTCGTGCTCGCCTATGACGTGCAGCCGGCCAACCCCTATTTCGGCCAGACCGTCATCGTCACCAAGAGCATCGCGGCCCGCAACCGGGTCAAGCCGGCGCTTGAAAAACTGCTGCGCGAGGAGTTCGTCGGCACCGACGCCTTCGTCAAGCCGCTCGAACTCGGGCCCCCGGTCGGCCGCCCGGTGCAGTATCGCGTCGGCGGTCCCGACATCCAGACGGTGCGCGGGCTGGCGCAGCAATTCGCCGGTATCATTTCCGCCAACCCCAAGCTTGCCGCGCCGACCTTCGACTGGAACGAGCCGCAACGCGTGCTGAGGGTCGACGTGCTGCAGGACAAGGCACGCCAGCTTGGCATCACCTCTTCCGACATCGCCAGCGCGCTCAACAGCACCGTCGGCGGCGCTACCATCACGCAGGTGCGTGACGCCACCTACCTGATCAATGTCGTGGCGCGCTCGCGTGGGTCCGAACGCGGCTCGATCGAAACGTTGCAGAACATGCAGCTGCCGACCAGTACCGGCGAGGCGATCCCGCTCGCGGCCGTCGCCAACTTCCGCTACGATCTGGAGCAGCCAACGGTGTGGCGACGCGACCGCATCCCGACCATCACCGTGCGCGCCGGACTGGTCGGCGACGTGCTGCCGGCCACCGTCGTCAACGAATTGAAGCCGTCGGTCGATGCCTTCACCGCCAAGCTACCGCCGGGCTATTCGATCGCCACCGCCGGCTCGGTCGAGGAGAGTGCCAAAAGCCAAGGACCGATCGCCGCCGTCGTGCCGTTGATGCTGTTCGTCATGGCGACGATCCTGATGGTGCAATTGCAGAGTTTCCAGCGCCTGTTCCTGGTGGTGGCGGTGGCGCCGCTCGGCCTGATCGGCGTTGTGGCGGCCCTGGTGCCGAGCGGCGCGCCGCTCGGCTTCGTCGCCATCCTCGGCGTGCTGGCGCTGATCGGCATCCTGATCCGCAACTCGGTCATCCTGATCGTGCAGATCGAGGATCTCGTCCGGGAAGGCAAGGACCGCTGGGCGGCCGTCATCGAGGCGACGGAACACCGCATGCGGCCAATCGCGCTGACGGCGGCGGCCGCAAGTCTCGCCCTGATCCCGATCGCGCGCGAAGTGTTCTGGGGCCCGATGGCCTATGCCATGATGGGCGGCATCATCGCCGGCACGGCGATCACGCTGCTGTTCCTGCCAGCGCTTTATGTGACGTGGTTCAGGATCAAGGAGCCGAAAGCCCAGGAAGAGCTACCCGTGGAGAGCGGCGAACCGGTGCAAGCTCAGACTTAAGGCTTTGCCGGGTCATTCGTTGTCGTTGGAGGGTACGGGGCGTGACTTGGCGCGTTGCCACGGCGACGATTTTGAGGTGCGCCAGGCATGCCAACCTTTCGGCAAATCGGCCAACTCCACGATGGTTTCATCCAGTTGAACCACCTCTTGCAGGCCTACGAGCATTACCTCGCGTTCATCCCAATCTCGAGTGTCGCTGCTGTAGAATTGCCAACTGCCACCTTCGTCGTTGTAGCTGTCGTCGTCGTCATCTTCATGCACAACGTATGCGATCCAGTCGCCACGTTTAAATAGGCTCTCGTCCGACAACACCGCGAGGTTGGGCGGATCCGCAAACTTCCATTCCTCCATCGGAATCCCTGAAGACGGTTGGTTCTGCACACAGGAAGACGAATTCAGGCGGTTCTCACAAACCCGTCGCTCGCTCTCAGCAGGTTGCGAGTATAGTCCTTCGTCACGCGACGTTCGACGAGATCCGCCGCCGCCAGGTTCTCAACCGCCTCGCCGCTTTGCATCACCATCAGCCGCTCGCACATATGGGTGATGATGGCGAGGTCGTGGCTGACCATCAGGAAGGTCAGCTTGCGCCGCTTGCGTACCTCTTCCAACAGGTTGAGCACTTCCGCCTGCACCGAGGCATCGAGCGCCGAGGTCGGCTCGTCGAGCAGCAGGATCGAAGGTTCGAGGATCAGGGCACGGGCAATCGCCACGCGCTGGCGCTGGCCGCCCGATAGTTGGTGCGAATAGCGGAAGCGAAAGCCGTTTCCCAGCCCGACCTCGTCGAGCGCCCGCTGGATGCGCTTTTCGCCATCGGCGAAGCCGTGGATGGCAAGCGGCTCCTGCAGCAGGCGGTCGACGGTCTGGCGCGGGTGCAGCGAGCCGTACGGATCCTGAAAGACCATCTGCACTTCGCGGTAGAAGGCCTTGTCGCGGCGTGGCCCGAGCGTCTTGCCGTTGACGGCGATGCTGCCCGATGCGACCGGCGCAAGGCCGGCGATGGCCCGAAGCAGCGTCGATTTGCCGGAGCCGGATTCACCGACCAGGCCAAAGGATTCACCCGGCTGCACGTCGAGGCTGACGCCCTTCAGTGCGCGAAAACGGTCGAAGATCACTTCCAGCCTGTCGACGGCAATCGCAGAAGTCATGCCGCCCACTCCGGCTTGCGGTCGAGCACCGGCAGCGGGTGGCGGTCGGCACCGATCTTGGGCATGCAATTGAGCAAGCCGCGCGTGTAGGGATGCTGGGCATGGCCGAGTTCGGACGCCTTGAGCTGCTCGACCACCTTGCCGGCATACATGACGATGACGCGGTCGCAGAAGGATGAGACCAGGCGCAGATCGTGCGAGATGAAGATCAGCCCCATGCCGCGCTCACTGACCAGCCGGTCGAGAATGCCGAGCACATCAAGCTGCACGGTGACGTCGAGCGCCGAGGTCGGCTCGTCGGCGATCATCATTTCCGGACCGGCGATCAGCATCATGGCGATCATGGCGCGCTGGCCCATGCCGCCGGACACTTCATGCGGATGCAGGTTGAAGACGCGAGAGGGATCACGGATCTGCACCGCCTCCAGCATGGCCAATGCGCGGTCGCGCGCCTCGGCCTTGCCGACCTTTTCATGCGTGCGCAGCGTTTCGACGATCTGGCGGCCGATGCTCATCACCGGGTCGAGCGAGTATTTCGGATCCTGCAGGATCATGGCGATGCGCTTGCCGCGCAGCGCCCGGCGTTCGCGCGGCGAGACGCTGAGCAGGTCGATGCCGTCGAAGGCGAGCTTGTTGGCCGATATCCGCGCCTGCGGCGGCGTCAGGCCCATGATGGCGCGGCCGGTCTGCGATTTGCCGGAGCCGGATTCTCCGACGATGCCGAGCCGTTCGCGGCCGAGCGAGAAGGAGACGCCGCGAACCGCCTCGATCAGCCCGGTGCGGGTCGGGAAGGTGACGCGCAAATCGTCGACCTCGAGCAGCGTCTTCGTTTCCCTGCTCATTGGTCACCACTGCGGGGATCGAGCGCGTCGCGCAGGCCGTCGCCGAGCAGGTTGAAGCCGAGGCTGACGATGAGGATGGCGAAGCCCGGCGCACCGGCCACCCACCACTGGTCGAGCACGAAGCGGCGCCCCGACGCGATCATCGTGCCCCATTCCGGCAGCGGCGGTTGCGCGCCGAGGCCGAGGAAACCGAGCCCGGCGGCGGTCAGGATGATGCCGGCCATGTCGAGCGTCACCCTGACGATCAGGGACGAAATGCAAAGCGGCATGATATGGCGCAGCACGATGCGGAAGGGCGAGGCGCCCATCAGCTGCACCGCCTTGATGTAATCGGAATTGCGCACCGTCAGCGTCTCTGCCCGCGCGATGCGGGCGTAGGGCGGCCATGAGGTGATGGCGATGGCCAGCACCGCATTCTCGATGCCGGGGCCAAGTGCTGCAACAAACGCCAGCGCCAGGATCAGCTTGGGAAAGGCGAGAAAGATGTCGGTGATGCGCATCAGGATGGCATCGGTCCAGCCGCCGGCATAGCCGGCCACCGTGCCGACCAGAAGGCCGATCGGTGCCGCGATGATGGCGACCAGGATGACCACATAAAGGGTCCAGCGCGAGCCGTAGAGGATGCGCGACAGGATATCGCGGCCGAGATCGTCGGTGCCAAACCAGTGCTCGGTGCTCGGCGCCAGCAGGCGCGCGTTCTTCAGGTCGCCGAACGTCGGAGAATAAGGCGCCAGCACACCGGCAAGGGCGGCAACGATCAGCAAGGCAATGATAATGAGCAGGCCGAGAAAGGCCAGCCGGTTGGCGGAAAAGCGCCGCCACGCCACATAGGCGCGGCCGAGCCTCGCCTGGGTGCGCGAGGCCGGCCGCTCGCTGAGCAGCCAGTCGCGACGAGAGAGAGGACGGGCGTCGGAGGCGGTCATGATGATGCCTCTTGGAGCTGTCGACCCCCACTCCGGCCTGCTTCGCAGACCACCTCTCCCCCGCTCGACGGGGGAGAGGAAAGGCGCGAAGCGTGCGACCGGCTTTTCCTCTCCCCCGGGCAGGGGGAGAGGTGACCCGAAGGGCCGGAGTGGGGGTGATTGGCCGCAGCTGGAGCAATTCCAGGAAAAGTGTGAAACGGTTTTCCGTCCGGAATTGCGTAAAAACAAGGAGTTAGAGCGGGTAGCCGTTTCCGTGAAACGGTGAACTGCTCTAGGCCCGAAAGTGGAATACCTCTGCTCATTGAACCTTCGTCCTCGGATCGAGGACCCGATACAGAAGGTCGGAGAGGAGATTGATGGCGATGAACACCGAGCCGATGACTATGGTGCCGCCGAGCACCGCATTCATGTCGGCGTTCTGCAGCGAGTTGGTTATGTAGAGGCCGATGCCCGGCCATGAGAAGACGGTCTCGGTCAGCACCGAACCTTCGAGCAGCCCGGCATAGGAGAGCGCGATCACCGTCACCATCGGCACCGCCGCATTGCGCAGCGCGTGGCCCCAGATGATGCGGGTTTCCGACAGGCCCTTGGCGCGCGCCGCGACGATATATTCCTGCGACAATTCGTTGAGCATGAACGAGCGCGTCATGCGGCTGATATAGGCGAGCGAGAAATAACCGAGCAGCGAGGCCGGCAGGATGATGTGGCGGAAGGCGTCGTAAAAAACGTCCCACTGCCCCTGCATCGCAGAGTCGAGGAGATAGAAGCCAGTGATCGGCGTAAAGGTGTATTCGTAGACGATGTCGAGCCGCGCGGGGAAGGCAACCCATTGCAGCTTGGCGTAAAACAGCACCAGCGCCAGCAGTCCCAGCCAGAAGATCGGCACGGAATAGCCGATCAGGCCGATGATACGCACGATCTGATCGATGAAACTGCCGCGCCTGACCGCGGCCAGCACGCCAAGCGGTACGCCGAACAGCGCGCCGATCAGCGTCCCCAGCGTCGCCAGTTCCGTCGTGGCCGGAAGCGCCCGGCGAATGTCGGTCATGACAGGATTGGTGGTCAGCACAGAGACACCGAAATTGCCGTTCAGGGCATTTTTCACATAGATGTAGAACTGCTCGACCAGCGGCAAATCGAGGCCCATCTCGCGGCGCGTGCGCTCGACGACATTGGCCGGCGCCCGGTCGCCGAGCACCGCCAGCACCGGGTCGATCGGGATGACGCGACCGATGAAGAAGGTGACCGCGAGCAGACCAAGATAGGTCGTGATCGCGATGACCAGGAAACGGCCAAGCGATGATGCAATAGCGACGGCACGGGCGCTGCCGCGCCCCGCCGCCACTTCCTTTTCAACCGTGCTCATGCGGCGTGTCCGCGAGCACTATTCCTTGGACACCGGCCCGACGAAATTGCTGTCGAAGCTCGGGCCGAGGGCAAAGCCCTTGAGGTTCTTGCGCAGGCCGGCCACTTCCAGCTGCTGGTGGATGACGACGAAGGGGCTGGTGTCCAGGATCTTCTTCTCGAGATCCTTGTACATGTCAGCGCGCTTGCCGGCGTCCTTCTCGAGCAGCGCTGCTTCCGTCTCCTTGGTCAGGTCCGGAATGTCCCAGGCGTTGCGCCAGGCCAGCGTCTTGGACTTACCCGCATCCGAGTTGTCCGGATTCGAGGCAAAGGTCTGGGCGTTGGAATTCGGGTCGAAATAATCCTGGCCCCACTGGCCGATATAGATGTCGTGGTTGCGGGCGCGGTACTTGGTCAGCGTCTGCTTGCCGTCGCCCGGGATGATCTCGAGCTTGATGCCGGCCTGTCCGAGCGTCTGCTGGATCGATTCCGCCATGCCGGTCGTCGGCTGACCGGTGCGTACGTCCATGGTTACGCTGAAGCCGTCGGGCAGACCGGCCTTGGCCAGCAATTCCTTGGCCTTGGCGACATCGAACTTGAACGGATTCTCATCCAATTCGCCGAGCACACCCTTCGGCAGGAAGGTCTGGTGGATTTCGCCGATGCCCTTGAGGATCGTCGAGCTCAGCGCATCGTAGTCGACCAGGTATTTGAAGGCTTGGCGGACCTCGGGCTTGGCGAGGTTGGCATTCTTCTGGTTGAGGCTGATGTAATAGACCGTGCCCTTCGGCGCGCTGGTCGAGATGAGATCGGCGTTCTTGGCGATGGCGTCGAGGTCGTTCGGCTCGAGATTGCGGGCAACGTCGATGTCGCCGGCCTCGAGCGCCAGGCGCTGGCCCGAGCTTTCCTTCATGTTGCGGTAGATGACGCGGGCAAGCTTGGCCTTCTCGCCGTAGTAATTATCGTTGCGCTCGAGAACGACCACCTCATTGGCCCGCCATTCGCGCAGCTTGAAGACGCCGGAGCCGGCGTAGCCGGTCTTCAGCCAGGCATTGCCGAAATCATTGTCCCATTTGTAGTCGGCGCTCGGCGTCACCGCAGCGACATGTTCCTTGACCAGCTTGGCGTCGACCACCGATGCAACCGTTGCCGACAGGCAGTTCAGCACGAAGCTCGGCGCATAGGCCTTGTCGACGGTGAACTGGAAGGTGGTCTCGTCGACCGCCTTGGCCTTCTCGGCGACGTTGTCGCCGCTGATGCCGAATTGGCCGATGATGAAGGCCGGGCTCTTGTCGAGCTTGACGGCGCGTTCGAACGACCAGGCGACGTCGGCCGCGGTGATCGGATTGCCGGAAGCGAATTTCAGGCCGGGCTTGAGCTTGAATGTGTAGGTCAGGCCGTCATCGGAGACGGTCCAGCTTTCGGCAAGGTCTCCCTTGACCTTGGAGGTGTCGCTGAGGTCGAGACGGACAAGCAGATCATACGTGTTGCCGGTGACCTCGGCGGTCGACAGCTCGAACGCCTCGCCCGGATCCATGGAGATGATGTCGTCGATCGCGAAACCTTCGACCAGCGTGTCGGCGGGCGTGACCGCACCGGCGGGCGCGCCGGCCAGAAGCAGCGCGGACATGGCTGCACCCGCCAGCAGGAAGCGAGAGCGTAGAGCAAACTTTTCCATCATCATCGTGATTGTTCCCTGTTTTGTTGTTTGTTGACCTGAGTTCCCGGCTCAGGGTTGTGCAATTCTTTTCGGGCCTGGAGAAGGCCCCAGTGATCTCTTACCGTTGCGGTTTTTGTCCAGTTGGTCAACACCATATCCGGCAGCCTCGTGGCGGGCAACGAGCATTTATACGATGGCTCAATGGGCCAGAAAGGCCGGTGGGATGTCGACGCATCGGCCAGCCAATCGAGGCTGCCGATCGAGGATAATCTGGCGAATGTCGCGGCTATCTCAGCGCCGCGACCAGGCTGGTGTCAGGGAAGCAGGTGGCGGCGCGGCCGTTCTTGGCTTGCCAAATGCCGATCGAACGGCGGGTCTTGAAGCCGGGCAGGCCATCGGCGCTGCCGACGTCATAGCCCTTGGCTTCCAGCGCGCGTTGCAGAGCGGCTATGTCCGAACGGTGGAGCCCGCCGACCGCGCCCCAGCTGCCGGCAAAATTCGAATCGCCATGGGCGATGCGATCGGCGCCATGGCCGATGAACAGCGCGTAGAGGTCGCTGGTGTTGTACTGCTTCAGCACGTAGAAATTGGGCGTGGCGATAAAGGCCGGACCGCTGCGCCCTGCCGGCATCAGCAGGAAGCCTTCGGCCTTCATCTCACTCGCTGGAAACGGCTTGCCGCCGACGCGCCTAACGCCCATTGCCGCCCATTCGGAGATTTTCTTGCCCTGGTCCGGGCCTTCCAACGAACAGGAAACGCTTTCCGGCACCATCACCTCGAAACCCCAGCCACGGCCCTTTACCCAGCCATAGTGGACGAGATAATTGGCGATCGAGGCCAGCACGTCCGGCGTCGAGTTCCAGATGTCGGCGCGGCCGTCGCCGTCGAAATCGACGGCATGTTTCAGGAACGAGGTCGGCATGAATTGCGGCTGGCCGAGCGCTCCGGCCCAGGACGATTTCATCGCGCCGACCGGAGCCAGCCCGCGCTCGACGATCTCGAGTGCAGCAAGCAGTTCGGTGCGGAAGAAGTCCTTCCTGGTCGACATGAACGCTTTGGTGCCCAGCACTTCGAAGGCGCCGTAGGGCATCTTCGCCGCGCCGAATCCGGTCTCGCGGCCCCAGATCGCCAGCAGCACTTCGCCCGGCACGCCGTAGCGCTTTTCGATAGATGCAAGTGTCCTGGCATTGGTGGCTTCGCGCGCCCGGCCGCCCGCCGTCACCGCGCGAACCGTCTTCTCGGCGAAATAGGCGCCGGGTGAGCCGAATTCGGCCTGGTGCTGCTTCTGCGGCGTGGTCGCCTTATCGCCCGGCTTGACCAGGTCGGGCAGCTTCAGATTGGGATTGATGCCGTCGAAGGCGGCATCGAGGGTGGCTTTGGAAATGCCTTTCGCCCTGGCTTGCGGCCAAAGGTCGTTCTGCAGCCAGGCGCGAAACTGGTCGTCGATCTTTGCGGCGGAGGCGGGGGTGGAAAGGAGGACCGCGAGAAGAACTGCAAAAAAGGAAAACAGAGCCAATCTGAGAGGTTTGCGTTCCTTCACACCCCCCTCTGTCCTGCCGGACATCTCCCCCGCAAGGGGGGAGATTGGCCGCTTCATCGGCGGCGCTCTTGTTGCAATGTCGGCGATTTGCGAAAACAAAGATGACATCCGATCTCCCCCCTTGCGGGGGAGATGTCCGGCAGGACAGAGGGGGGTGCTTGGCACCAGCCTCGACGGATGCGCAACAATCATGATCCGCATCCTCTGCCGCAACTTTGTCAAAACGCCGTCCGCGAGCGCAGCGCCGCGGCCAGCGTGCCCTCGTCGAGATAGTCGAGTTCGCCGCCGACAGGCACGCCATGCGCCAGTCGTGTCACCTTGATATCGAAGCCGGACAGCTGATCGGTGAGGTAATGCGCGGTCGTCTGGCCTTCCACCGTAGCATTGACGGCGAGGATGATCTCCTTGACCTCGCCACCGGCGACGCGATCGACCAGCGAGCGCATGTTGAGCTGCTCGGGGCCGATGCCGTCGAGTGGCGACAATGTGCCGCCGAGAACGTGGTAGCGCACATTCATCGCCGCCGCGCGCTCCAGCGCCCACAGGTCGGAGACGTCCTCGACGACGATGATGGTGCCGGCATCTCGGCGCGGATCGGTGCAGATCATGCAAGGGTCCGATGTATCGACATTGCCGCAGGTCGAGCAGATACGCACCTTGTCGGCCGCCTCGGCCATGGCGGCGGCCAGCGGCGACAGAAGCTGCTCCTTCTTCTTGATCAGATGAAGGGCGGCACGCCTGGCCGAACGGGGACCCAGCCCCGGCACCTTGGCCAGGAGCTGGATCAGACGTTCGATCTCGGGACCGGCGATTCGCTTCGACATCGCTCTGATCTAGGATTTTTCAGAGCGCTTTGGAACATCCGCATACGCATGACCGCCATATTGGCCTTGGCGGACCAAAATGGGCGGGGCCCATGGGATCATGGAGAGCAGATCAGTTGGTTTCGAGCGGCCGGCCCTGGCTGACGATCATCGCGCCGACAGCGTCGGTGTTCTCAGGCGTCGACTGGAAACCCATAGACGCCTCTTGCGGCGCTTCCTCGACCGAGGAGATGACCCTCGTCCTTGTGTTCAAGGTTCCGCCAAAACGGGCGGCATCCGGTTCCTCCATCGGCTCCTGCATCGCCACCACCGTCGGCTCCGCCGAGACACGCGCAGATTTCGCGGCCGGCGCGGCGGCCGCGGTCATATAGGTCTGTTGGGCAGGAGCGGACCGGACGGTGGCCGGCTTGGCCGGACGCACCGGCTCGGCGGACGCGACCATCGTCACCGGCTCCGCTGGCTTCTGCGGCGCCGCCGAGGCAATGGCGACCTGCGGCTCGTCGGGCAGCGGCTGCCAGTTGCGACCGCGCTTCTCATAGAAGGCATTGCCGCCGGCAACCATGGTGTAGTGCATGTTCTTGTAGGGGAAGCGTAGGCCGGCGGTGTGGAAGAACATGGTGTTCTTGAGCTTGGACTTGCGCTCCCCCTTCAGCACCGCGTCGGCGGCTTCCTCGACATCGGGCATTGCGCGTGAATTCATCGGCCTTGTCATGACGCCGGGGGCAAACTGCCCGCGCTCGCCCACCACCGCGCAGATGGTGCTGCCGTGCTTGCCGGAGCGCAGCCGGTTCATCACCACCGTGCCGACCGCGATCATGCCGTCGCGGCTCGAGCGGTTGGATTCAAAGAACATCGCCCGTTCCAGGCATTCCTTGTCCTTCGGCGTGTGGCTGTACGCCCGGGAGCTCAGGAAACCCGGCGTGATGGCGTCGGTCAAGCTGGCGACGGACATGCCGTGTGAAGTGGTCTGGCTACAGGCAGCCAAAAACAGGGGTGAAATGACGGCGCCGAGCAACAGCGGCGTCTTCCATCGCGTAGAAATCAACAGGTAACCCTCTCACTTCGTGCCCGCCCCAGGCTGCGGCAAGAATGAGACACTTTCGGGCAAAATGATGGCCAAAACGTTATTAACAATGCACTGTTGCCAAATTGGCACAATTTCGTGGCTTTCCAAATAGATCGGGCCATCATTTCACAAAAGCGATGACCCCTCTCTCTTTGTTTCGCCGCAATTGCCCCAAGGGAAAGCGCTACGCGCTTTTCCCGGGCAAACGCTGTTCCTTTCTCCTGGAACCGGTCTGCAGCCCGGCCGCAATCACGGCCGCTGGCCAGGCTCAAGCTCCTCGACCTTCTCCGAAAACAGGCCGCGCCGGAGGAACAGCGTCCGCGCCTCCCTGGCCGTCGGGGCGATCTTTCCCGGCCAGTCGCTGTCAATGAACTCAGCCTTGGTGAAGTCCGGATTTGTCTCGCTTGCCGCCTCCAGGAATTCGGCGATCTCCAGCACGATCGCGCGCTCGTCCTTCGAAAGCGCCGATGTGCCGGCTTCGATCGAAGGGCGATGGACGAAATCCTCGAACAGATAGAAATAACCCTTGATGCCGACGAGATCGACGCCGTCGTCACAATCGGCCAGGATTTCCAGGATCTCGTAGATCCTGTTGCGGATACGCTGCTCGATCAGTCTTTCGGAGGGCTCTTCGGTCATGTCGATGATGGGCGCGCACGCCGAATGCTAGAAGGGCAGTTTCATTCCCGGCGGGATCGGCAGACCTGCGGTCAGCGCCTTGGTCTTTTCCTGCATGATCTGCTCGACCTTGGTCTTGGCGTCGTTGTGAGCGGCCAGCACCAGGTCTTCCAGGATCTCGACATCGTCTTCCTTGAACAGAGACGGATCGATCTTCAGCGACTTCATCTCGAATTTTCCGGTCAGCGTCACGTTGACCAGGCCGCCGCCGGCCTGGCCGGACGCTTCCAACGTGGCGATCTCGTCCTGCATGGCCTGGAACTTGGCCTGCATTTCCTTCGCCTTGCCCATCAGGCCGAGAAGATCTTTCATGGTCGGGTCCTTTGCGGATTCGTGGCTGGATCAGGTTTCGTCGTCGTCAGCCGGCGGCTCGACCGGCACTTCAGCCTCTGTCGTTTCGGCTTCCGGCGCGTCTGGAATGCGCACGTCGATGATCTTGGCGCCGGGAAAGCGCGCCAGGATAGCGGCCACGGTCGGGTCGCTCTTGGCATCGAGAAAAGCCGTCTCGCGCTTGGCCGATTCCATTTCGGCGAGCGTCTGGCCGCCCTCTTCCTTCGACAGCGAGACCAGCCAGCTGCGGCCGGTCCAGGCGCGCAATTTCGTCGTCAGGTCGTTGAGCAGCATCTTGGGCGCATCGCCGGTCAGGCCGACGTCGATGCGGCCGGGCTCGATGCGCACAAACCGGATGCAGCTCTTGACCAGCACCTTGAAGGCGATGTCACGCTGCGCATCGGCGAGCGCAATGATGTCGGCCAGCGATTTCAGCGGCGCCGATTCCATGGCCGGCTCCGGAGGAGCGACGTAGGCAACGGCAGCAGGCGAGGCTTCGACCAGCCGCATGGTCTGCGCACCGCCAGGACCGGCGGGCATGCGCGTCTGCGCCACCGCGCCGGCGCCACCGCCGTTGCCGGAACTTGCAGGCGCGCCATTCGGGCGCGGCGCGCCGCTTTGGACCGACGCTCCGCCCTCGAGCGATCTCAACGCCTCGTCCAGCGTCGGCAGGTCGGCGGCATGCGCCAGCCGGATCAGCACCATTTCGGCGGCACTGACCGGCCGGTTGGAGGACTGCACTTCGGGAATGCCCTTGAGCAGCATCTGCCATGTCCGCGACAGCACCCTGACCGACAGCGTCCTTGCGAAATCGGCGCCGCGCTGCCGCTCGTCCTCCGACAGCGAGGCATCCTCGATGGCCGTCGGCACGAAACGCAGCCGGGTGACGAGATGGTTGAATTCGGCAAGGTCGGTCAGCACGGCGGCCGGATCGGCGCCGGTGTCATACTGCGCACGGAATTCGCCAAGGGCGGCTGCCACATCACCCTTCATCACATGTTCGAACAGATCGACGATGCGGGCGCGGTCGGCAAGTCCCAGCATCGCCCGCACAGCCGCGGCACCGACAGTGCCGGCGCCATGGGCAATCGCCTGGTCGAGGATGGAGAGCGAATCACGGGCCGAGCCTTCGGCGGCGCGCGCGATCATCGCCAGCGCGTCGTCGTCGACCGCAATGCCTTCCTGGGCCGAGATCGAGCCGAGATGCGCGACCAGCGCGCCGGCGTCGATGCGCCTCAGGTCGAAGCGCTGGCAGCGCGACAGGACAGTGATCGGGACCTTGCGGATTTCGGTGGTGGCGAAGATGAATTTGACGTGCGGCGGCGGCTCTTCCAGCGTCTTCAGCAGGCCGTTGAAGGCCTGCGTCGACAGCATGTGCACTTCGTCGATGATATAGACCTTGTAACGGGCCGAGACCGGCGCATAGCGCACGCGCTCGATGATATCCCTGATGTCGTCGATGCCGGTATGCGAGGCGGCGTCCATCTCGATGACGTCGACATGGCGGCCCTCCATGATCGCCTGGCAATGCTCGCCGAGCACCGCGAGGTCGACCGAAGGCTGGTCGATATCAGCGGTTTTATAATTCAGGGCCCGCGCGAGGATGCGCGCCGTCGTGGTCTTGCCGACGCCGCGCACCCCGGTCAGCATCCAGGCCTGGGCGATGCGGCCGGTGGCAAAGGCATTGGTGAGGGTGCGCACCATCGGCTCCTGGCCGACCAGCTCGGAGAAGTTCGAAGGACGGTACTTGCGCGCCAGCACGCGATAGGCGGCGGCCTTGCCTATCTCCAGGCTTTTTGGTCCCGAATTTCCGGCTTCGCTCATACGCCCGTAAAGCTCCAAATGGCCGCGCCCGAAGGCGGCCGATTCCTGCGCATAGTCTCGCCCGCGCTGCAATGCGTCGTCAATGTCGCGAGAGGGGCCGATGAGGTGGGAGGCTGGAACAATGACCCGTTCCGGGCTCGTTAGGGCTGCTTCCTTCCGGACCTGACCCGGTTGGCGAGTGGATCGTCCACCACCAACCTCCCGCTTTCCATATCGGCAATTGCGCGACGAAATGCAAGTCCGCCGAAGAAATCGCAAAATATGGAATTGGCGCACCAATGCGTGAGGGGCGCAATGATTCGCTTGCAGCCCCCTTGCCGCCGCTCTAGCCTTCATGTGTTGAGCAAACCAAGAAAAGCAAGGGAAACGCCGATGCTGCCGGGCCTGGAGGCCGGATTCACGCTGGACGCACGGCTGGAGGCGGACAGCGAACAGTTGATGTGGCTTGGGCTGTGCGAATTGCGGGTGATGAACGACCGCCGCTGGCCATGGCTGCTGCTGGTGCCGCAGCGGCCCGGCGCGGAGGAAATCCATGACATGACGCCGCTCGACCAGACGATGCTGACCTTCGAGACCAATATGGTGGCGCAGGCGCTGAAGAAGGCGACCGGCTGCACCAAGATCAACACCGGCGCGCTCGGCAACATCGTGCGCCAGTTGCACATCCATGTCATCGCGCGTTCGGAAGGCGATCCCGGCTGGCCAGGCCCTGTGTGGGGACATGGTCTGCGAGAGCCCTATCAACGTTCCGACTTGCGACGGTTTGCCGAAACGATCAAGGCGGCGCTATAAGCGTTCCCCGTGTCCATCCCTCAACGTATCCCAGAGTCCCCATGAGCTTCCGCCTGTTTGACGCGCCTTTGCGCGAGCCGAGCCAGTTCGTCGGCTTTGCCGGCAACATGATCGACCGGCAGTCCGAGAACCGCGCCGACGATTCGGTCGACAAGGCGCTGGCCGATCCGGCGACACGGCTGCTTCTGATGCATGGCGGCCGGCTCTATTTGAAGCTCGGCGATAGCGGCGCTCTCGATCCCTGGTTCGGCGCCACCGAGAGCGAGCCCTTCAAGGTTTCCCTGGCGCAAGGCATTCTGCTCGGCTTTTCCGAACGAGGACCGGTGCTGGCCGTGCCCGCCGGCTTCGAACCCGAACAGCTTCCGGAAGCAGTCAAGGCCATCGACTACCGCTCGGTCTACATGCAAGGGCTGATCGACGAGGCGGCGGCTGGCGCGATGGCGCAAGGGGCGGCCCTGCTTGCCTGGCATGCCAGCCATCGCTTCTGCAGCAAATGTGGTACGGAATCGCAGATGCGGGCCGGCGGCTACAAGCGCCATTGCCCGAATTGCGGCACCGAGCATTTTCCGCGCACCGACCCGGTGGCGATCATGCTGACGGCGACGCGGGAAAAATGCCTGCTCGGACGCGGCCGGCATTTCGCGCCGGGCATGTACTCGGCCCTTGCCGGCTTCATCGAGCCGGGCGAGACGATCGAGGCGGCGGTGCGCCGCGAGACGCTGGAAGAGGCCGGTATACGGCTTGGCCGCGTCGTCTACCACGCCAGCCAGCCCTGGCCGTTCCCCTATTCGCTGATGATCGGCTGCTTCGGCGAGCCGCTCAATGACGATATCCAGGCCGACCTCAACGAGCTTGAGGACTGCCGCTGGTTTTTTCGCGACGAGGTGCGCCTGATGCTGGAAAGGACGCACAAGGACAATCTGGTCACGCCGCCGAAAGGCGCCATTGCGCATCACCTCATCCGCGCCTGGGTCGATTCAGAATGATGGCAGCGAACACCGAAAGACATTGCAGGAGCAGGACATGATCCGTCACACCGTCGTTTTCACGCTGAAGCATCCGCCGCATTCGCTGGAGGAAAAGCGGTTCCTGGTCGACGCCAAGAAAATCCTAACCGCGATCAGAGGCGTCACGCATTTCGAGCAATTGCGGCAGATCAGCCCCAAGAACGACTATCATTTCGGCTTCTCGATGGAGTTCGCCGACCAGGCCGCCTACAACAGGTACAACGACCATCCGGACCATGTCGCCTTCGTGCGCGACCGCTGGGTGCCGGAGGTCGAGGCCTTCATGGAGATCGACTACGTGCCGCTGGGCGCGGTGATTTAGGGCATGGTCCCGAAAAGTGGAAACCGGTTTTTGGACAAGATCATGCCCAGTAGCGATCAGTCCGCAACCTTCCACTGCTCACGCGACTCACTGGCCGGATAGACGCCCAGAATCCGCACTTCGCGGGAGAAGAAACGGAGCTCGTCCAGCGCAAGCTTGACCAGCGGGTCGTCGGGATGGCCCTCGATGTCGGCATAAAACAGCGTCGCCGTGAAAGCGCCCAACTGGTAGCTCTCCAGCTTGGTCATGTTGATGCCGTTGGTGGCAAAACCGCCCATCGCCTTGTAGAGCGCGGCCGGCACGTTGCGGACGCGAAAGATGAAGGTCGTCATCATCTTGACGTCGGGTGATGGGCGCTCGGCCCATTGCTTGTTCTTGGTCAGGACGACAAAGCGGGTGACGTTGCTGTCGGTGTCCTCGACGTTTTGCTCGATGATGTCGAGCCCGTAGAGGGTCGCTGCCAGCGCCGGCGACAGCGCCGCCATGGTGCGGTCCTTGACCTCGGAGACCATCTTGGCTGCACCAGCCGTATCGCCGGCGACGATCGCCTTCCAGCCGTTCTTGCGGATGTATTTGCGGCACTGGCCAAGCGCGTGGATGTGGCTGTGCACCGTCTTGATCTCGTCGCGCCTGACGCCCGGCAGCACCATCAGCTGGAAATGGATCGGCAGGAAATATTCGCCGATGATGTGCAGCTTCGATTCCGGCAAGAGATGATGGATATCGGCGACGCGCCCGGCAATGGTGTTCTCGATCGGGATCATGGCGAGATCGGCCTTGCCGGTCTCGACCGCGTTGAACGCATCCTCGAAGGTCGGGCACGGCAACGGCTCCATCGATGGATAGACGTTGCGGGAGGCAGTGTCGGAATTGGCGCCCGGCTCGCCCTGGAAGGATATTCTGTTGGTCTTTTCAGGCATGCCGATATCTCAGGTTGAAAGGATCTGTCTGGCGCGTTCGAGGTCTTCCGGCGTGTCGACGCCGAGCGGCAGCGACTGGACGATCTCGGCGTCGATGCGCATGCCGGCTTCCAGCGCCCGCAACTGTTCCAGCCGCTCGCGCCGTTCGAGCGGCGACGGCTTCAGCGCGACGAAACGCTCAAGTGCTTCGCGGCGATAGGCGTAGAGGCCGACATGATGATAGAGCGGCCCCTCGCCCCAAGGCGCCGTGGCACGGGTGAAATAGAGCGCCCTCAGCCTGCTGCCGGAAAGCGGCGAACCGACGATCTTGACGACATTGGGATTGGTCTTTTCCTCGTCGCGGACGATCTCGACGCCGAGCGTGGCGATGTCCACCGCACTGTCCTCGAAAGGCCTGAGCGACGCGGCGATAATCTGCGGATCGATGGTCGGCAGGTCGCCTTGCACATTGACGATGGTTTCGACCTTGCGCCCGGGGTCGAGCGCGATCAGCGCCTCGTGGATGCGGTCGGAGCCGGATTCGTGATCCGTGCGCGTCATCACGGCCTCGAACCCGTGCGCGCGCATCGCTTGCGCCACGCTTTGCGTGTCGGTCGCCACCACCACCCGGCCAAGGCCGGCTTCGGCGGCGCGGCGGGCGACATGGACGATCATCGGGGCGCCTGCGATGTCGGCCAGCGGCTTGCCCGGCAGGCGGGTCGAGGCCATGCGGGCCGGGATCAGGATCAGCGTGGACATTTCGGGTGCAAGGCGTCTCGAAAGAGGACAGGGAAAGTGGCAAAAGGTCTCACTGGAAGCGCCCTTATAGGTGTTGCAACGCCGCAGCAAAAGACCTAGTTTCCGCCCGATTTGACCGCCCTGGCAGGACGGGTCACGATACCGACGGACGGAGTGGACGGTTCTGTCCGCCGGAAAAGGGAGCAAGGGGCGTATGGATTCCAACGAAGTCAACAAACTGCTCGCCGGATTGCTCGGAACCGTTTTCGTCGTCTTCTCGGTCGGCATTGTGTCCGATGCGCTGTTTGCCTCGCCTGCGCCGGAAAAGCCCGGCTTCGCCATCGAGGCCGCGGAGCCCGCCGAAGGCGGCCCGGCCGCTCCTGCCGCAGCCGAAAAGCCGATCGCAGATCTTCTGGCCAATGCAAATGCCGAACAGGGCGCTGCCATCTTCAAGAAGTGCCAGGCCTGCCATTCCGGCGAAAAGGGCGGTCCTAACAAGGTCGGCCCCGATCTGTGGGACATCGTCGACCGTCCGGTCGCCTCTCACGAGGGCTTCGCCTATTCGGCGGGCATGAAGGAATATTCCAAGGGCGGCACAGAGAAGTGGACCTACGATAACCTCAACCACTTCATCACGTCGCCCAAGAAGGACGTTAAAGGCACGGCGATGGGCTTTGCCGGCCTGCCGAAGGAAGAAGACCGCGCCAACGTCATCGCCTATCTGCGCACGCTGTCCGACAATCCCAAGCCGCTGCCGGCACCGGGTGCCGCCGCCGATGCAGGCGCGCCCGCCAAGCCTGCCGATGCAGCCGCTCCGGCAAAGCCGGCTGATGGTGCCGCGCCCGCGAAACCGGCCGCTCCTGCCGCCCCGGCTCCGGCCGCACCCGCACCGGCGCCTGCCCAATAGTCAGATATCATCTCGACGACCTTGAAAAAGCCGGGTTCAGCCCGGCTTTTTTGTTGGGAAAACCGCATAGGCGGCGACAAAGCCGCGCATGGCGGTTTTCACGGGCGCCAAATCATCTAGATTGCCGATGAACGGGCATTGCGAAGAGGATAGTGCATGACGGTTGGCCGAACGCTTCTCAAGTCGTTGCTGGCGGCAGCCCTTCTGGCGGCGGGATTGCAGGCTGCCCTCGCCGATGAATGGCGCACCACGTCATCGCTGATCGGCGAGTCCAAATACGGCGCCAATTTCCAGCACTACGACTACGTCAACCCCGACGCGCCCAAGGGCGGCACGCTGAACCGGGTGGTGATCGGCACCTACGACAACTTCAATCCTTATATCGTGCAGGGATCGCCGGCGGCCGGCCTCGTGGGATTCGGCGGCGGCCTACTCTACGACACGCTGATGGAGCAGGCGACCGACGAAGGCAGCACCAGCCACCCACTGATCGCCGATGCCTACAAGTATCCGGCCGACTATTCCTCCGCGACCTACCGCCTCGACCCGCGCGCCAAATGGCACGACGGCCAGCCGATCACTGTCGACGACGTGATCTGGTCGTTCCAGGTGCTGAAGGCCAACAGCCCGTTGTATAACCGCTATTTTGAGAACGTCACCGACGCGGTCGCGGTCTCCGATCGCGAGGTCGAGTTCCACTTTAATCAGAAAGGCAACAGGGAACTGCCGAAGATTCTCGGCGATCTCGTCGTTCTGCCAAAGCATTGGTGGGAGGGCAACGACGCCAGCGGCAAGAAGCGCGACATCACCAAGACGACTCTGGAGCCGCCGCTGGGGTCAGCGGCCTACAAGATCGCGAGTTTCAAGCCGGGTTCCGAAATCGTCTGGCAGCGTGTGCCGGACTATTGGGGCGCCAAACTGCCAGTGAAGATCGGCCGCGAGAATTTCGACAGGCAGCGTTTCAGCTATTTCCTTGACGACAACGCCGGTTGGCAGGCCTTCACCAAAGGGGGGTTCGAAGACTTCCGCGCCGAGACACGCGCCCAGCGTTGGGCGGTCGAATACACCTTTCCGGCGATCAAATCCGGAGATGTCATCAAAAAGGAGTTCCCCACAACCTCACCGGAACCCATGCAGTCCTATTTGATAAATACGCGCCGCCCGCTGTTCCAGGATGTACGCGTACGCCAGGCACTCACCTACGCGTATGATTTCGAGAGCATGAACCGAACCATTTTCTTCGGCGCCTATACGCGCACAGACAGCTATTTCGAAGGCGGCGATCTGGCCTCGACCGGCCTGCCACAGGGCAAGGAGTTGGAGATACTCCAGCCGTTTCGAGACAAGTTGCCACCTGAACTGTTCAAGCAGGAATTCAAGCTGCCGGTCTACGACACGCCACAATCGGGTCGCGAGAATTTGCGCAAGGCCTACGAGCTTTTCAAGCAAGCCGGCTGGGTCAATCAGGCCGGAAAGCTGGTGAATGCGAAGACCGGCGAAGTGTTCAAGATCGAGTTCCTCGGCAACGATCCCGTTGACGAGCGGGTCGCCTCGCCTTTCATCGACAATTTGCGGCGGCTGGGCATCGATGCAACGCTGCGCATTGTCGATGACAGCCAATACACCAACCGTACTCGCGCTTTCGACTTCGATATGCTGGCGCTCGCAGGTTTTCAGCAATCCAACTCACCCGGCAACGAACAGCGCGACTTTTTCAGTTCCACAGCTGCGGACAGGGCCGGATCACGAAATTTGGCCGGCATCAAGAATCCTGTCGTCGACGCACTGATCGACCGCGTCATCTTTGCAACGGACCGAGACGACCTGATGGCTGCGACCCATGCCCTTGACCGAGTGTTGCTTTGGAACTTCTACATGGTGCCGCAATGGCACCTGGGGAAAGTTCGGGCCGCATACTGGAACAAGTTCGCAATGCCTGAAAAACAGCCAACCTATCTCGGCGTCGATTTGGACTCTTGGTGGATCGACCCGGACAAGGAGAAGGCGCTGGCGGCCAAATACAAGGGTGGCAATTGATGGCGGCCCTTGCCCGCCGCGACTTTCTCGCCCTGGGCAGTGCCGCGGCAGCCGCCGCCTTGCTGCCCGGCAAGGCCTTCGCCGACACTGCGACCGGCACCAAGCTGCACGGCCTGTCGGCCTTCGGCGACCTCAAATACAAGCTCGGTTTCGCGCATTTCGACTACGTCAATCCGGACGCCCCAAAGGGTGGCCAGATGAATTTCGCGCCGCCGAACTCGACCCTCAATCAGAGCTTCCTGACCTTCAACACATTGAACTCACTGGTGTTGAAGGGGGAGGCGCCGCCGCGTACCGAACTTTGTTTCGATTCCCTGATGACAAGCGCGCTCGATGAGCCGGATGCGGCCTACGGCCTGCTTGCCGAAACCGTTACCCTGTCGCCGGACCGCAACGGTTTCCGCTTCGCGCTGCGACCGCAAGCGCGTTTCCACGACGGTTCGCCGCTGACCGCGCAGGACGTTGTCTTTTCGCTGAAGCTTTATCAAGACAAAGGCCATCCTAACCTTTCCCAAGCGTTGCGGTACATGACCGACGCGGTTGCGGTCGATCCCGCTACCGTCGATCTCACCCTCAACGGCAAGCAGTCGGCGCAAAACATCCTTGCGATCGTGGGAATGCCTATCGTCTCCAAGGCCTTTTATACGGCCAATGATTTCGATGCTTCGACCATGACACCGCCGCTTGGCTCGGGTCCCTACAAGATTGGACGCGTGGCGGCCGGACAGACTGTCGAATATGACCGCGTGGCCGACTATTGGGGCCGCGATCTGCCAGTGAACCGCGGCCTCTACAATTTCGACCGCATCCGCATCGACTTCTATCTTGACCGGCAAGCGGCATTCGAGGCCTTCAAGAAAGGCGACACGCATTTTCGCGAGGAATTCACCTCACGGGTATGGGCTACCGGCTACGACTTTCCGGCGCTGAAGGACGGCAAGGTCGTCAAACGGGAATTTCCCGGCGAGAAGACGCCGGACATGCAGGCTGTCGCGCTGAACCAGCGTCGTCCGCAATTCCGCGATGAGCGGGTGCGGCGGGCGATCGCCAGGTGCTTCGATTTCGAATGGATGAAGCGGGCGCTGTTTTACGGCTCCTACGAGCGCTCTCAATCGAATTTCGAACGGTCGGACTACAAGGCCGAAGGCCTGCCCTCGCCTGAGGAATTGGCCCTGCTGGAGCCGTTCCGGGCCGAGTTGCCGCCAGAGGTTTTCGGTGAAGCGGTAACACAGCCCCTGTCCGACGGTTCGGGCCATGACCGCAAGCTGCTGGGCGAGGCTTCGAGATTGCTTGCGCAAGCCGGCTGGAAGCGCGATGGCAGTTTCGTCGTCAACGACAAGGGTGAGCGGCTGCGGGTCGAAATGCTGGCGGAGGACGACGGCATCGTTCGCATCTACACCCCTTGGTCCGAGAATATGAAGGCGATCGGGATCGACGCATCGATCCGGCAAATCGATTCGGCGCAGTATGAGCAGCGGCACAGCAATTACGACTTCGATCTCGCCTTGCTGCATTGGTCAATCGGGGCGACGCCGACCGACGACAGCCTGCAGATGCTCTATGATTCCCGGATGGCGAAAATCCCGGGGCAGCGCAACTATCCGGGCACCGAAAGCAAGGCCATCGACGCCCTGATCGCGGCAGCCGGCAAGGCGAAAGACCGTATAGAACTCGTCACGGCGCTCAGAGCGCTCGACCGGGTCTTGCGCGCGCGGCTCGACTGGATTCCAACATACTATCTGGCGAATCACCGCGTCGCCTATTGGGACATGTTCGGCTTTGTCGAACAGAAGCCCGATTTCGGCTTTCCGGTCGAGACGCTGTGGTGGTTCGATAAGGGCAAGGCGGCAAGAATTGGCAAAGGCTGAGATGTTCGCTCAACGAGGGCAGAAGGCCTGATGGGCGCCTATATCCTGCGCCGCATCCTTTTGATGATCCCGACGCTGTTCGGCATCATGGCGATATCCTTCGCCGTCATCCAGTTCGCCCCCGGCGGTCCGGTCGAACAGGTCATCGCCCGGCTGACCAATCAGGGCGGCAGCGACCGCCTCGGCGGCGGTGGTGGCGACGCGGGCGCTGGCGGCAATTTCGATGCCGCCGGCGACGTCAGTTCCAAATATCGCGGTGCGCAGGGACTCGATCCGGAATTCATCAAGAAGCTGGAGAAGCAGTTCGGCTTCGACAAGCCGCCGCTCGAGCGCTTCGGCATGATGCTTTGGAATTACGCCCGCTTTGATTTCGGCGACAGCTATTTCCGCGACATTTCGGTGCTCGACCTGATCCTGGAGAAAATGCCGGTGTCGATCTCGATCGGGCTGTGGATCACGCTGTTGTCCTACCTGATCTCGATCCCGCTCGGCATCCGCAAGGCGGTCAAGGACGGCACTCCCTTCGACGTCTGGACCAGCGGCGTCGTCATTGTCGGCTATGCCATTCCGGGCTTCCTGTTCGGCATCATGCTGATGGTGCTGTTTGCCGGCGGGTCTTTCTGGGACTGGTTTCCGTTGCGCGGCCTCACCTCGGACAATTGGGATCAATTGTCCTGGTGGGGAAAGATCGTCGACTATTTCTGGCACATGACCTTGCCGCTGACCGCACTGGTGCTATCGGCCTTCGCCACCACGACGCTGCTGACCAAGAACTCGTTCCTCGAAGAAATCCGCAAGCAGTATGTGGTGACGGCGAGGGCCAAGGGTCTGTCGGAACGGCAGGTGCTCTACGGCCACGTCTTCCGCAACGCCATGCTGATCGTCATCGCCGGCTTTCCCGGCGCCTTCATCTCGGCTTTCTTCACCGGCTCGCTGCTGATCGAGAACATCTTTTCCCTCGATGGCCTCGGCCTGCTCGGCTTCCGGTCGGTGGTCGAGCGCGACTATCCCGTGGTGTTCGCCAACCTCTACATCTTCTCGCTGCTGGGGCTGTTCGTCGGTCTCTTGTCCGACCTGCTCTACACCTGGGTCGATCCGCGCATCGATTTCGAGCGGAGAGACGTCTGATGTCGGAGGCTACAGTCCCCGTGGACGCGGCACCCGCGCGGATAAAGCGGCCGTTTCTGTCGCCGCTCAACAAGCGGCGCCTGCAGAACTTCAGAGCCAACCGGCGCGGCTACTGGTCGCTGTGGATCTTCCTCGTCCTGTTCGTGCTGTCGCTGTTTTCCGAGTTCATCGCCAACGACAAGCCGATCATCGCCTCCTACAAGGGCGAGATCCTGTTTCCGGTGCTGGTCGCCTACCCCGAGGAAAAATTCGGCGGTTTCTATGCCGTCACCGATTATCGCGACCCGGTCATCCAGGACGAGATCAACGCCAATGGCTGGATGATCTGGCCACCGGTGCGCTACTCCTATCAGACCGTCAACAACGCCATTCCGGAAGCAGCGCCGGCCAAGCCGTCGTGGCAGTATGACGCCACGAAGCGCTGCAACCAGTATCCGCAGGGTGCCGCCGACCCGGCCTGCATGGTCGGCAACTGGAATTGGCTCGGCACCGACGACCAGGCGCGCGACGTGCTGGCGCGCGTCATCTACGGTTTCCGCATTTCGGTGCTGTTCGGCCTGATCCTGACCGCCGGCTCGGCCTTGATCGGCGTCGCGGCCGGCGCCGTGCAAGGCTATTTCGGCGGCTGGACGGATCTCTTGTTCCAGCGTTTCATCGAAATCTGGTCCGCCATCCCGGTGCTCTATCTCCTGCTCATCGTCGCCGCCATCCTGCCGCCGGGCTTCTTCATCCTGCTCGGCCTGATGCTGCTGTTCTCCTGGGTGGCGCTGGTCGGCGTGGTGCGGGCCGAGTTCCTGCGCGCCCGCAATTTCGAATATGTCAACGCGGCCCGGGCACTCGGCGTGCCCAACCGCACCATCATGTTCCGGCACCTGCTGCCCAACGCCATGGTGGCGACATTGACCTTCATGCCCTTCCTGCTCTCAGGCTCGATCTCGACGCTGACCTCACTCGACTACCTCGGCTTTGGCCTGCCGCCCGGCTCCGCCTCGCTCGGCGAACTGCTCAAGCAGGCGCAGCGGAACCTCAATGCGCCGTGGCTCGGCATCTCCGGCTTCGTCGTCATCTCGCTGATGCTGTCGCTGCTGGTCTTCGTCGGCGAGGCGACGCGCGATGCCTTCGATCCGCGCAAGACCTTCAGATGAGCGAAGCCCCCTTGCTCAGCGTACAGGACCTCAGCGTCGCCTTCAGCCAGGGCGGTAGCCAGTCGACGGCCGTCGACCACATCTCGTTCGACATCGCCAAGGGCGAGACGGTGGCGCTGGTCGGCGAATCCGGCTCCGGCAAATCGGTCTCGGCGCTTTCGGTGCTGAAGCTGCTGCCCTATCCAAGCGCCAGCCACCCCTCGGGAAAGATCCTGTTCCAGGGCGCCGACCTGCTGGCGATGAGCGAGAAGCAGTTGCGGCAGGTGCGCGGCAACAAGATCACCATGATCTTTCAGGAGCCGATGACCTCGCTCAATCCGCTGCACACGATCGAGCAGCAGATCGTCGAGATCCTGAAGCTGCATCAGGGCATGGCCGACCGCCCGGCCAAGGAACGCACACTGGCCTTGCTCAACGAGGTCGGCATCCGCGATCCGCACAAGCGCCTCGATGCCTATCCACACCAGTTGTCCGGCGGCCAGCGTCAGCGCGTGATGATCGCCATGGCGCTGGCCAACGAGCCCGAACTTCTGATCGCCGACGAGCCGACGACGGCACTCGACGTCACCGTGCAGGCGCAGATCCTCGAACTGCTGGCCGGCTTGAAGAGCCGCAAGGGCATGTCGATGCTGTTCATCACCCATGATCTCGGCATCGTGCGCAAGATTGCCGACCGCGTCTGCGTGATGACCAAGGGCAAGATCGTCGAGACCGGGCCGACCAAGGAGATCTTCGCCAATCCGCAGCATGCCTATACGCGGCATCTGCTGGCGGCCGAGCCGAAGGGCAAGCCGCCGGCCGCCAATGCCGCCGCCAAGCCTGTCATGACCGGCAAGGACATAAAGGTCTGGTTCCCGATCAAGCAGGGCTTCTTCCGCCGCACCGTCGACAATGTGAAGGCGGTCGACGGCATCGATGTCACCGTGCGCGCCGGCCAGACGCTTGGCGTGGTTGGCGAATCCGGCTCCGGCAAGACGACGCTCGGCCTGGCGCTGGCAAGAATGATTTCGTCGACCGGAACGATCCAGTTCAACGGTCGCGACATCAACCAGCTGACTTTCAACGCCATGCGGCCGCTCAGGCGCGAATTGCAGATCGTCTTCCAGGATCCGTTCGGCTCGCTCAGCCCGCGCATGTCGATCGCAGAGATCATCGAAGAAGGCCTCAAGATCCACGAGCCGAAGCTGTCGCCCGACGAGCGCGACGACAAGGTGGCCGCCGTGCTGAAGGAGGTCGGGCTAGACCCTGCGACACGCAACCGCTATCCGCACGAGTTTTCCGGCGGCCAGCGCCAGCGCGTCGCCATCGCACGCGCCATGGTGCTCAACCCGCGCTTCGTCATGCTGGACGAGCCGACATCGGCACTTGACATGAGCGTGCAGGCGCAGGTCGTCGATCTGCTGCGCAGCCTGCAGGCCAAGCACGATCTCGCCTATCTCTTCATCAGCCATGATTTGAAAGTCATCCGGGCGCTGGCCAACGACGTCATCGTCATGCGCAATGGCCGGATCGTCGAAGCCGGTCCTTCCCAGCAGATTTTTGAAAATCCGCAAACCGACTATACTCGGGCGCTGATCTCGGCCGCCTTCAAAATCGAGACGGCACCGGTCGGCATCGTCAGCGAGTGATTTGCGTAGAGAGGGACTAAAAGACCGCAATGGAAAAAGGCCGTATCCTGCTTGCCGTCACCGGCTTTCATCCGCAGCGCTGGCGCGAGCTCCTGTCGGCCGAGCGCGAGGTGGTGCTGGAGCCCGACGGCGCCAGCGACCCGTCGATCACCTATGCCGTGGTGTGGAAGCAGAAGCCGAACCTGTTGTCGTCGCTGCCCAATCTGCGCGCCATCTTCTCGATCGGCGCCGGCGTCGATCATATCTTCGCCGATCCCGGCCTGCCCGATGTGCCGATCGTCAAGGTCGTCGCCGACAACCTCACCCAGTACATGACCGAATATGTCGTCTGGCGGGTTCTCGACCATCACCGCCAGGGCCTGCTCTACCGGTCGCAGCAGCCGAAGAAGATCTGGCACGAGCCGCAGCAGAGGCCTGCCGGTGACATTTCGGTTGGCATCATGGGCCTCGGCAGTCTCGGCCGCGCCGCGGCCTCGGTGCTTTTGTCGCTCGGCTTTGCCGTCAATGGCTGGTCGCGCACCGACAAGGCCATGGAAGGCGTCGCGACCTATTCCGGCGAAGCCGGGCTGATCCCCTTCCTCAAGGCAACCGACATCCTGGTCGTGCTTTTGCCGCTGACGCCGGAGACAAAGGGCATCATCAACTATGGCGTGCTGAAGGAATTGCGCAAACGCAACGGCCTCGGCGGCTCTGTGCTGATCAATGCCGGACGCGGCCGCCTGCAGAAGGATGCCGACATTTTGCGGGCACTGGATGACGGCACATTGAAGGAGGCAAGCCTCGACGTGTTCGAGGTCGAACCGCTGCCGAAGACCAGTCCGCTGTGGGGGCATCCAAAAGTGTTCGTGACGCCGCACGCGGCGGCGACCTCCGACCCTGTCCATTTGGCGCCGATTATGCTGCGCCAGATGGACGCCTTCGAGCGCGGCGAAAAGCTCGACAATCTGGTGGACCGCGAGGCAGGGTATTAACCAGGACAGCCTCATCGGGCCAGGTCCCACTCCCGGAAGCATTTCTTGATTGCCCGCAGTGACGACAACTGGACCTTTGGCAGATCGAGTTGTTCGAACATTGCCCGGTACCGGTTGCGATTTTTCGGTGTGGCCACGGTGATATGGTGGATCATATCCCATTTGATGCTGTCGTGCCCGCCCTCCTAGGCACCGCGCCGCTCAATCTCAAACAGTGTTCGCCTGATATAGCGCAGCAGGCTTGTCGGCGTCGATATATCCAACAAGATCAATCCCGTCGCTCGCAGAAAGCGTTGGGGCATGCAAACCGAATAATTTCCATCCATCACCCAACGCTCGCCGGCGATAGCGGCGTCATGCAAAGCAATGAATTCGTCCCTTGGGCGCGCTTCCCAATCCGTGTTCGGGAGATGGAAGAGTTGATCTAGATGAATAGTCGCCAGATCACGTTTGCGGGCAATCGCAGCGGCAAGGGTCGACTTGCCGCTGTTGGACGGCCCCAAGATACATATGCGGTCCCCTAGCTCCGAGAGATGCATCCGATCGTGCCCTACGAGGTGGTTTGTTGCCTGCGATTCTCAACCCGTGGCGGCCTCGGATCTTTAGCCAGGCAGGGCGAGTTTCTTCTGCTTGTCCGGCTGGCCGCATTCGCGGCGATCGATCGACCGGTTCATGGCATCGATCTCGCCGCTCGCCTTGTCGGTATCGCGTTTGGCCTTGGAGCGCATGTCAGGCGTGAACGGGCCGAAGCCCATCGCCGGATTGGAGAAGGTCGGCTTGGCCTTCGTCGGAAGGTTGTATTGCTGCGCCAAGCCGTTGCGCTGCGCCAGCAACTGGTCGCAGGGCACGTTGTCATATTGCAGGGAGGACTGGACGTTCGCATCCTGCTGTTCCGACATCGAAGTGCCGCCGACGCAGCCGGCGGTCAGCAGGCAAGAGGCCAAGATCATCATGTTCCAGCGCATCGACTATGCTCCTCCTGATATCCCACCCTGATGCGAGCAGATCGCAAATATCAGTCGCGCATGCAAATCGGACTTTTTCACAGCAAGAATGTTTGCGAGGTGGCGATAGACCCCTTCGCCGGCAGCTTGCCTGCCACAACGGCAGGGCTGCGAGTTCGGGGCAAAGGGTTCCTTCGGAGCCTTGGCCGGCGCGTGGCTGACGGAGCATCAAACGAAAAACCGCCTGTGCGGCGGGTGACTGGCACAAATCAGCACCATGGGCGAAAATGTATCATAGCTGAGGGCAGGATGTCAAGAAAAAATTCCTATCGCGCTGCCCGGCAAAACGGCGGACACCGCCGAACTGGCTGTCGCCAGGTCTTTGCTAGGCTGAGTTCGGAGCCCCGGCCACAACGATCAGCCCGTTGACGTGTTCCCCGCGATCCTGCCGGATCACGGTTGGTTCCAGTGACAGGACCGAAAGCCCGTTGGCGGCCAGGACCTCGCGCACATAGTGTTGCGCATGCGCATAGCGGCGCGACGGCAGCAGCATGAAATCGCCGTCGCCAGCCAGCGTCTCCACGGAAAATGCGAACAGGCCATCCGTGGCCAGCAGCCCGGCAATCGTCTTCACCACGCCGCCCAACGCGCCGACATAGATGAAAACATCGGCCACCGTCACCAGATCGGCTTTCGGACCGGCATAGGGAAAATCCCGCAGATCGGCCTTATCGAGGAAATCGTAGACGCCCTTGGTCCGCGCCTTTCTCAGCATCCTGGCCGAAATGTCATATCCCTCCAGCCGGTCGGCGATCGGCCGCAGCCTCTGTCCCGTCAGGCCGGTGCCGCAGCCAAGATCGAGCGCCAGCGCGAAGCGGCCCGGCCTTGCCGCTCGAATGGCTTGGTCGAGCATCTCAGGCAGCCGGTACCCCAGCCTGCCGACCAGGGACTCGTCGAAGCTCTCGGCATAATGGTCGAACAGTGTCTCGACGAAGGCGCTGGGGAGCGCGTCGAGCGCCGGCGCCTTGCCGATCAATTGCAGGTTCAGTGCAGCGCCTTGACGATCCGATGGATCGAGCTGCAGCGACATCGTCCAGGCCTGTGCAGCCAGATCCGCCGCGCCCGCCGCCTGCTGCATCTCACCGAGGCGAAACCAGCCCATGGCCCATTGCGGTGTCATTTCCAGCGCGCCGAGCAGCAATTCCGCCGCTGCTGCGTGATCGCCATCCGCGTGCAGCATCTCGGCATAATCGGCACGACGATCGGCGTTTAAGTCGCCGGACGAGGCTTGAAGCGGTTTCATGGCGATGGGTCCTGCCGGCGGATCGAGCCGGCGGTGCTCTATGCGGGAGTCAGCAGTGAGTTACAACAGGCTTCCCGCCGCGGAATTATATCCTATCTTGGGGATCATGCGCCCCAGCGACCTGCTTCATCCCCGGCCCGAGGGCCTCTATTGCCCGCCGGGCGATTTCTTCATCGACCCGGTCCGGCCGGTCAACCGGGCACTGATCACGCATGGCCATTCCGATCACGCACGTTCCGACCACCGCTCGGTGCTGGCGACGCGGCAGACGCTCGACATTATGGGCCTGCGCTACGGCGAGAATTTCGCTGGCGCGACGCAAGCGGCACAGCTCGGCGAGACGATTGCACTCAATGGCATCAGCGTCAGCTTCCATCCAGCCGGCCATGTGCTGGGCTCGGCGCAGATAGCGGTCGAGCATCAGGGCACGCGCATCGTCGCTTCCGGCGACTACAAGCGGCAGAGAGACGCGACCTGCGCGCCATTCGAGCCGATCCAGTGCGATGTGTTCATCACCGAAGCGACCTTCGGCCTGCCGGTGTTTCGCCATCCCCCCGATACCGAAGAGATCGCCCGCCTGCTGAAATCGGCAGCGCAGTTCCCCGAGCGCTCGCATCTGGTCGGCGCCTATGCGCTGGGCAAGGCGCAAAGGGTGATGCGGCTGTTGCGCGACGCCGGCTACGACAGGCCGCTCTACATCCATGGCGCGCTGGCCAAACTCAGTGAGTATTACCAGAGCCAAGGCATAGACCTTGGGCAACTGGAGCCGGCAACCGTCGAAAGCGGGGGCAAGGATGATTTTACCGGCGCCATCGTCGTCGGCCCGCCATCGGCCTTCGCCGACCGCTGGGCGCGGCGCTTTCCCGATCCGATCTCGTGCTTCGCGTCAGGCTGGATGCGCATTCGCCAGCGCGCCAAGCAAGGCGGCGTCGAACTGCCGCTGATCATCTCGGACCATGCCGACTGGGATGAGCTGACCGCCACCATTAGGGAGACCGGAGCCGAGGAAATCTGGGTGACGCATGGCCGCGAGGAAGCGCTGGTGCGCTGGTGCGAGCTCGAAGGCATCGCGGCGCGACCACTGCACCTGGTAGGGTACGAGGACGAGGGCGATTGATGCTAGTTGCTGATCCACCAATCACCGGCGCCGCGATCCTTCACACCCCCCTCTGGCCTGCCGGCCATCTCCCCCGCAAGGGGGGAGATCAGATGTCACCGCCGCTTTCGCTAATCACCAACCGCGCAAGGAGAGTGCTGGCATCGAAGCTGTCAATCTCCCCCCTTGCGGGGGAGATGTCCGGCAGGACAGAGGGGGGTGTGCCGAAGTGCCAAGCCCATCCAGTAGTGTCACCATGAACCGCTTCGCCGAGCTTCTCGACCGCCTGGTGCTGACGCCGTCGCGCAATGGCAAGCTGACCTTGCTGACCGACTATTTCCGAGCCGTGGAGGATCCCGATCGCGGGCTGGCGCTGGCTGCCATCACCGGCGATCTCCACATTGCCGCGGTCAAGCCGGCGATGCTGCGCATGCTGGTCACCGAGCGCATGGATCCGGTGCTGTTCGGCTATTCCTACGACTATGTCGGCGATCTCGCCGAAACGGTGTCGCTGGTCTGGCCGCAAACGCCCGGAAACCTTCCGAACCGCGAGCCGACGCTTGGCGAGGTCGTGGCCAGACTGCAGGCGGCGAGCCGCTCCGACGGGCCGAAGGTACTGGCCGGGCTGCTCGACAGCGCCGGCACCTCGGCGCGCTTTGCCATCATCAAATTGGTCACCGGCGGGCTGCGCATCGGCGTATCGGCGCGGCTGGCCAAACAGGCGCTGGCCGATTTCGGCAAGGTCGAAGTGGCCGAGATCGAGGAGCTCTGGCACGGGCTGTCACCGCCTTACACAGCGCTGTTCGCGTGGCTGGAGGGCAAGGCCGAAAAGCCCAGGAACACGGCGTTGGCATTGTTTCGCCCGGTAATGCTGTCGAACCCGCTCAGTGAAGGCGATCTCGAAAAGCTCGATCCGGCGGATTATGCCGCAGAATGGAAATGGGACGGCATCCGTGTCCAGGCGGTGGCCGAGGGCGGCATCCGCCGGCTCTATTCGCGCACCGGCGATGACGTTTCGGGTGCCTTTCCGGACCTCGCCGATGCCATGCATTTTTCCGCAACGCTGGACGGCGAACTGCTTGTCGGCGATCCCCGGCAGGCGACGGGAACGTTCTCGGATCTGCAGCAGCGGCTGAACCGCAAGACGGTGACACCGAAGATGCAGCAGCAATACCCGGCCTTCATGCGCTGCTACGATCTGCTCCAGGTCGGCGGCGAGGATCTGCGCGCGCTGTCGTTTCGCGAGCGGCGCGGCCGGCTGGAAGCGTTTGTCGGAACGCTCGACCCGAGCCGTTTCGATATTTCGCCATTCGTCGACTTCACGGATTGGCAAACGCTGGAGGAACTGCGCCGGGTGCCGCCGCATCCGATCATCGAAGGCGTCATGCTGAAGCGCTGGGACTCAGCCTATGTCGCCGGCCGGCCGAAAGGTCCATGGTTCAAATGGAAACGCGATCCGCACACGGTGGACGCCGTGCTGATGTATGCCCAGCGCGGCCACGGCAAACGCTCGAGCTTCTATTCCGACTATACGTTCGGTGTCTGGACAGGTGCCGAAGGCGAGGAGGAACTGGTGCCGGTCGGCAAGGCCTATTTCGGCTTCACCGATGCGGAGCTGAAGCAGATCGACAAATATGTCCGCGACAACACGATCGAGCGTTTCGGGCCGGTGCGTTCGGTGCGGGCCGACCGCGACAACGGCCTGGTGCTGGAAGTCGCCTTCGAAGGGCTGAACCGCTCGACCCGGCACAAATCCGGCGTCGCCATGCGCTTTCCCCGCATTTCGCGGCTGCGCTGGGACAAGCCGGCCAACGAGGCCGACCGCATCGAGACGCTGCAGGCGCTGCTCGACCGCTAGCCGTTCAGCGCTCTTACGGCTCGATCGAAACGCGGATTTCGTAGATGTCCGCGGCCTTACCCTGCTTGTCGAAGTCGGAATTGATGGCAATGGTGCCGGCCGAGCCCGGATGCTTGTCCGGAAACTGCACATCGAACAGATATTCGTTCTGCTGCTGGCCGACCGCATAGCGCTTGCGGCCGCAGTCGCCGAGTTCGCCGAAATTGCAGTCGACCGAAATCTGCGTCTCCTTGCCTTCTTCGGAGCGGGCAATGATGTCGAACACGGCATGTTTGCCGGCGAGCTTCTCCAGCACGCCTTGTCCGACGTCGAAACTGATCGCCGAACCGGACGCGCCGGAACGGATGCGCAGGAACGAACCGGTATCGTCCTTCATCACCTCGGCCCTGGCGTCAGACGGCGCGCTGACATGGGATGCATCGGCCGGCGAAAACACATTGATCCAGTCGCGCGCCTGGTCCGCGGCGCCGGGTTTTGCCGGACCGCCGTCGGCCGGTGTGAAATCGTCGTCCTCGACGGTCGGCGGCGCCTGCGGCGGGGCGGTGTCGAGTTGCGCGGATGTCTTGAACACGCCGGTCTGCACGGCGAAGAACAGGCCGATGCCAACCGCGGCGAGCAGTGTCACGGTCAGGAAGATGGCGGTCAGCGGCAGGCGACGTCCCCTTATGCGCCGTTCATCGCGGTCGGGCGCCACTTCCGTCGTCGCACCGGCCGAGGCCGGAACCGACATGTCGATGGCCGGAGCATCGGGAAGCGTGGCGTCCGGCATGATATCGGGAACGACGGGCAGGACGCGGGAGCGCGGCGCATCGGCAGCGGATTGCACGGGTCCGTCGACGACGACATCGGGGGACGATGCCTGTCGGCCGGTTTCGACCGCGGGCGCCGGGTCCGCTCCGAGTTCGACCGCCGGTGCATCGCCCTGCGGGCCGGCATCCGGCACCGCCGGCAGGAACTCGGATTCGATTTCGGTGATTTTCGCCTGGATTGCCTTGCGGCGCTTGATGGCGACCTCAACGGTCACACCGGGATTGGCCTGGAGCGCGCGATCGAGCGCGGCAAAAGCCGAGCGATAGACCCTCTCGCGGAACGCGCGGTCCTCGGCATTGCCTTTCTCCAAGGCGTTCCGGATCGCTTTTTCGATCGCGTCCAAGCAGGTCCCTCTGTCTTTGCCAACCTTGCCGTGATCGTTAGCCGCAGGCGACCAATCAATCAACGGGCGAGCGGCGTATTCTGCCTCGCAGAGGTGTGCAAAGTCCATTCCGGCGCTGTTCCGGCAACAAAATCAGCATGCTTCGCCGATTTTCGCGCACAGGGAGCGCACGCACCGTGCGCCGTATTCCCTTGGCGATTGACTCGCGGACAAGGCGGCGGCGGCCGGCTTTCGAGGGTGCCATGACGCCGACGCAGGAATTGCCAAGTCGCATCTTGAATTCGCGCCCGGTTGCGTCTATCACCGCCGCATCTTGGAGGCCTTGGCTTCCCGGGCCGCTTTAGCTCAGTTGGTAGAGCACCGCATTCGTAATGCGGGGGTCGCGTGTTCGAGTCACGCAAGCGGCACCATTCCTCCTCCGTTTTGTCGTCTGCCCCTTCGCAGCTGGTGCAAAGGACTGCGACGCCGGCCTGGCAGATCTGCCATTGTCGAGACCCCGGTTTGGTGTGAAACTCATGGCCTCAGCATGGGAGGTCAAAAAATGCCCAACAATTTCAAGACCGGAGACGTCGTCAGGCTGAAATCCGGAGGCCCCAGGATGACGATCAGCGATGGCGCAGCCTCGGGCATGTATCTGTGCCACTGGTTCAATCGCGAGGGCGAGGTGTGGACCCCGCAACATGCCGGGTTCAAGCCCGAACAACTGATTGCGGCCGACCAGTCGGACTAGAGTTTCTTCCATCCCGATCAGATCGGGATGGGCACCCTCTGTTGTCCGGGCTTGAACGGATCAGCACGCGCGACCGACGGATTTTCCGGGTCGCGGCGTTTAACGGTTGAAGCGCGATGGCGGCACAAGCCGTCTGCGTCGCGCCAACCTGGAGACGCACAACATGATCAGTCGTTCGATATCAGTCGTTGCCTTGAGTTTGCAGACCGTTGCGGCTTTCGCCCAGGCAGCGACGCCGCCTGCACCGTCAACGGCCGCGCCACTTGCCGCGCCAGGCGCTTCGGGGACCAGGTCCGACATCACGCTGGCCAAATTCCAGAAGCGGCGCGAAAAGGCGATCATGGCGGCCGACACGGATGGCGACGGCAAGATCAGCCTGCTGGAATGGGACGCCTTTCAGACGAAGCGCAACGCCAAAGGCGACGCCGCCAAATCCTTCGCGCGGATCGATTCCAACCATGACGGCTTCATCGATCGCGCCGAACTCGATGCATTCTTCGCCAAGCGCTTCGCCCGGCTGGACAAGAATGCCGACGGCATTTTAACGGCCGACGAACTGCCGGGCCACAAAACCGCTCCCAAGCAGGAACAATGACCAAGAGGCAATGACGCGCGATGAACATCGGGAGTGCGCCGACTGATGGCTGCGGATCCGGACGAGGAGCTGGTTCGCCGTGTTGGCGCCGGCGAGCCCGCAGCCGTGCAAACGCTCGTCGCGCGCAAGCTGCCGCGTATCCTGGCGCTTGCCGTGCGCATGCTCGGCGATGCGGCGGAGGCCGAGGATGTCGCGCAGGAAACCTTCGTGCGGATCTGGCGCCATGCCGCGAGCTGGCGGCGCGGCAATGCGCGCTTCGACAGCTGGATCCACCGGGTGACGCTCAACCTTTGCTACGACCGGCTGCGTCGCAGGCGCGAATGGGTGACCGGCGACCTGCCGGACGTGGTCGACCCTGCGGCACTTCCCGACGCCCCTCGCCAAGAGGACGCGCTTCGGGTCGAACGGGCACTGCAAGCCATAGCGCCGCGCCAGCGCGAAGCGATCGTTCTGGTCTACTATCAGGAGATGTCCAATATCGAGGCGGCAGCGACCTTGCAGATCAGCGTCGATGCCCTGGAGAGCCTGCTTGCGCGCGGCCGGCGGTCGCTGCAGGCGATCCTGACGGGGGATGGCGCCGATGAGTAAGCACCGGGCAAGCACCAACGCACTACGGCCATTGCGCCTTGCTGGTGCCGCCTGGCGCTCGGCGCCGACGGGCAAGGAGGAGACACATGGCTGAAGGGTCCAGAAACGAAATGGATGCCAGGCGCTTTGCCGCCTTGGCACAGGCCTATGGCGGCGACTTGCGGCGATGGCCCGAGGCTGAGCGAATGGCCGGCACGGTCTTTGCCGCGAGCGGCGCGGGCAAGGCCATCTTGAGGCAGGCCGGGGCACTTGACGCGCTGCTCGACAGCTACCGCGTCGACGCCACGGACAAGGCGCTGCACAGCAGCATTCTGCAGGCTGCCGGCCGGCACCTCGTCCAGCGCCGGCGTCAGTGGTTCTGGTGGCTGGGACTTGGACTTGCCGGTATTGGTCTGGCCGGTGCCGTGGCAGGACTGGCCCTGGTGACCATCGTCACGCCGGAGGTCCAGCCGGACCATTATGTGCTGGATGCCAATGTGACGGCGTTTGGCGATGCCGGCCCCGATGCCGAGAACGGTGAGGAAAACCTATGAGCCCCCGCTGGATCCGTGGCCTGGTCATTGCTTCCGTGGTGCTGAACGTCTTTCTTGCAGGCGCATTTGCCGGCGGTGCGGTCTGGCTGAGAAATGCCAAATCGGGTGTCTCGCTGGAATCGGCTGGCCGACAGCTTCCCAACCAGGACCGCAAGGCGTTCCGCCTGGCGCTGCGCCAGGTTCGCGTGGAGTCCCGGCAGATCATTCTAGATGGCCAGCAGGCGAGGCAGGAGGCAGCGGACCTGTTGCAGCAGCCTGTCATGGACAAGGCCGCCTTGTCCGCCGCGCTGGAGCGGGCACGCAATGCCGATGTGACGGTGCGCAGCCGGCTTGAACAGGCCATTGTCGACTTCGCGGCGAACACGTCACACGAAAACCGGAGCGTGCTGGCACAGGCATTGCTGCGCCATATGGAACGCCGCGCCGCCGTTGCGCCGAAAAAATCGCCATGACGACCGACGGAAAAGGCCGGAGACGCCGTTTAACGATGCGAAGGGACAAGCCTGCCCGATCGCACCATGCAGGGCGGCCATCTTCAAACTCGAAAGCACTCGGAGTCCAATTATGAGTCGCCTGAAAAACTACGCAGCAGCCGCTATGCTGGCCCTCAGCGGAACGGTCGTGACAGCCACCGCGTCCAGCGCAATGCCCATCGTGTCCGTTGCCCAGCCGGCCGCCCAGGCATCGGTCGAGCATGTCCGCTGGGGCTGCGGCATCGGCTGGCATCCGAACAGATGGGGACGTTGCGTGCCGAGCGGCGTCGTCATCGTGCGCCCGCGCTACCACTACTGGCACGCTCCGGTCCACGTCTGGCATCCGCACCATCGCTGGCATCGCTGGCACCACTACTGATCGAAGCACGGTAGGGCCAGGCGCTTGTGAAACCTGGTCCCGCCGTTGCGGACAGCGCGATCCCCGGAATTAAGGTTAAATTCACTATAGATTTGTTCTCAGCCCGCAAATAATCGAAGAGTTTCCCGAAACTATGCTCAGGCATATTCATGGGAAAATCTGTGGCTCAGCTTCAAATCCTTGGGCGGGTGCTCTGTCATCCGCTGACGCTGGTCGTGGTCAGCTTAGCCGGTGTCTTCGCCGCCGGACGGGCCGAGCACGAATGGCTGTCGGTGCCGTTCTCGCTGGCGCTGGTGGCTGCCCTTGCCGGACTTCTCTTCCTGGCTTCGGGGCGCCTTGTCTTTTCCGTCTATCTCGCCTGGATGGGCATCGCTTTCATCACAGTGGTGTCAGCGATTAAATTCAGGATGAAGGGGTTTTCGCTGCACTTCTACGACACGGTCTTCGTGTCGAAGGATCCGGAAGTGTACCGCTTCCTGCTCGGCTCCTACCTCCATCTGATCGCGCCGGTCGTTGTTGCCCTGGTGCTCGGCATCGGGGCTGCGATCCTTCTGTTCCGGATCGATCGAAAAATCGGCTGGTCGGTGTCGGCACGCGTTCTGGTGATGTCGGCGCTCGTCGTCCTGGTGCCGCTGACCTTTCCGGCCGAGGCCTCGAAGGACCGCTATTTCTACTACATGCAGGGCCGGCACATGTCGGCCTTCTTCGTCTCGCTGCTGGATTTGCACAACCTCGTTGTTGAATCGGGCTTCGAAAAGCGGCTGCAAGCCGTCGCGCCGCAGCAGCCTTTTGCCGACACGGTCGATTGCGGCGACCGGGCTGATCTTCCCGACGTCTTTTTCGTGCTCAGCGAAAGCCAATCCGATCCCGGCTATTTTCCGCAGGTCGGCAATGGCGCGGGATTCCTGCAGAGGTTCGCACCGGGGGCCGGCACGCCGCATCCGATGCAGGTCGAGACATTTGGCGGCGGCACCTGGATCACCAATCTGTCGCTGATGACCGGCCTGTCGGCCACCGATTTCGGCTGGCGAAGCCCCTATCTGACCATCACCCTGCAGGACAAGGTCGCCGGCGCCTTGCCGGAGGTGCTGGCGCGCTGCGGCTATCGAACTGTCGTGATGACGCCGATGGACTTTTCGTTCGTCAATGAAGGGCCGTTCCTGAAATCGATCGGTTTCGAGACCGTGCTCGACATCAAGGACATCGCCGCGCCCTTCTACCACCTGCGCGATATCTTTTATTACCAGGCGGCCGAGGCATTCATCGCCAGGCACCGCAAGGAAGACGGCCGGCCGCTGTTCCTCGAAATCCAGACCATGTTTCCGCACTCCCCCTATGAGGGGCGGATGGAGCCCGAGTTGAAGGTCGAGGGCGAGCCTTTCTCGGGCGATTTCCAGGCCAATGAGTATCTGCGCCGGATGGCGGTAGCGCGCGGCGATTTCCAGCATTTCCTCGACAAGAGGGAAGCGGATGCCGGTGAACGCGGCGCCGTGGTGCTCGAGTTCGGCGATCACCAGTCGTCGGCGACCAAGCCGTTCGTCGACGCGATCGCCGGGGACGACGCCTTGGCGACCCCTGGCTCGCTTGCCTACCGCACCTTCTACACGCTCACCACCTTCAACCATCCTTTGCGCCATCCGATGCCTGACCTGGCGCCGCTCGACGTCGGCTTTCTCAGTGCAAGCCTGCTCGACGCGGCGGGCCTGCCGATGTCGCCTGTCATGGCCGATCTCGTGCGCCTGCGCGACCATTGCGGCGGCAGGTTCCATGGCTGCAAGGACAGGGCAGAAGTGGACGCGCATCTGCGCCGGCGCGTCGATTCAGGGCTGCTGCATCTGTTCCCGGAGGCGGTGCCGTTGCGTTCGCTGGCGCCGCTCCAATCGGTAGACGCCCGCTAGATATTCAGTCGATTTTATCCGGTCCCAGCGTCGCCACCGTCTTCAGCGCACCATCCAGCATGTCGCCCTTCTCGTCTTTCAGCGCCATCTCGCGCAGGCGGCGGATCCAGTCGGCGGCGTCCGTGCGGCCCTTGACCAGATCGAGCGCCGACAGCACCCGGTCGAATTTCGATTGCGCACGGACATGGGTGTCGCTGTAGCCCTTGATCAGGCGGCGGCAGTTGAGGATTTCGACCGCCAGCGCATAATCCCTAGGCACATGGTCGAGCGCCAGCGCGTACCAGCGATCAAGATGCGCGACCTCGACCTTGTGGCGCAGCAGACTACGGCGCCAACGGCGCAGGCCGCCGATGAACCACAGTGCTGCAAAGCCGGCAAAACTGTCGGTGCGGATGCGGCGGCCATGATTGATGCGGCGGTCGAGAAAGGCGGCGAGCTTCGGCCGGCTTTCGATGTAGCTGCCCAGTCCCGCCGGCAGCGTGCCGCAGAACTCCTCGATGCGCGGATGGAAATATTCGGTGACCTGCAGGATCGAGCCGTCCTTGACGCCGATCTCGCGGCGCACGCGTTTGTCACGCGTCGAGCGCGTCTTGAGATCGGCAACGCGGATCATGTCGTCGTAGCATAGGGCGTTGGCCAGATGCTTTGCGGCAGCGATGGACAGGCCATAGCCGCGGTTCGGCCCGTCCAGCGCGACGGCCTGGTCCAGCCAGTCGAGATACTCGCGCCCGTAAGCGATGTCCTGATAGTCGACGACCTTTCTCAAGCCCCGAAGTGCCATGTCGCGTACGGCCACCGGCAACAGGTCGATGCGGGCAGCCAAGGTCTGCCAGCCCTGCAGCAGGTTTTGCGGGCCACTCACCTGTCCTGTGCCCAGGGCAGATTCGACTATCGCGGGCTCGGCCGGCTTCGGCGCCGGTGCTGCCGTGCCGCGCGCGCGGTCAAACGCAGCGCCGAAGGCAGCGAGGCTGGCCTTGACGCCCCGGCCGCCGGCACCGATCGCCTGTTCGTAGCTCTCGCGGGTGAAGGGCAGCGCATCGGACCCCGCCAGCGCGCCAAGCAGGCTGGCCGAGATCATCGAACCATTGTCGGCGGCGATCTTTTCCATGTCGAAAGCGATGAAGCGCTTCGATGCTGCTTCCGCCGTCGCATGAACCTTGGAGGACGAGGCCCGGCCATCGCCCGGCTCGATCTTTTCCGACACGGCGGCGATGCGGTGCGAGGAGGCGATCAGCGTGGTCCGCTCGGGCGTGACGAAGCCGCGAATGATGGCACGGCCGGCTTCCATCAATTCGGCGGCGATCAGGATGTCGACGTCGCCCTGCGACGGCGACAGCGCGAAGACCGGCAGCCGGCCGGTGTCGCGGGCCATCTCCACATAGTAAATGGTGGCGCCAGTACGCTGGGCGACGCCGGCGACCGAGGTCGATTGCGCAACAAAGCCGTTGCGCTCGGCGACATCGGTGATCCAGTCGGCGAGCACGCCACCGCCCTGGCCGCCGACCGCCAGCACGGCGAGCTTGATGACACGCTCGCTATCCTGAGCACCGGCGCGGGCGCGAAGTGGGGGGACGGCGTCAAGCATCGGCGAAGGTCAGGTGCCGGCTTTCGCGGCGGCGCTGCAACAGGCTGATGGTGGCACGGCGCGCGGCTTCCAGGAAGCGATCCCAGCGGCTCGGATTGTGCACGACGTCGGCGCGATAGAAGGACGGGCACAGCACCGCCGCATCGGCGACCTCGCCGCAATTGCCGCAGCCGACGCAGCTCTGGTCGATATGCGCCACCGGATCGTCGCGCAACGGGTCGTCGAGCGACTTCACCGACAGCGACGGGCAGCCGGACAGCCGCATGCAGGCATGGTCGCCGGTGCAGATGTCCTCATCGACGCCGAACTTCGGCTTCACCACACGCTCGCCGCCCTTGATCGCCTTGTCGACCAGCGGCTTTTCGCGGCGCTGCCGGTTGAGCATGCATTCGGACGAGGCGACGATGACCTTCGGCCCCTTCTCGTCCGTCGTCAGCGCCTCGCGCAGCGTGTCCTGCATCTTGGTGACGTCATAGGTGCGGTCGACATGGCGCAGCCATTTGACGCCCATGCCTTTCACCGCCTCGGTGATCGGATGCTTGGTCGACTTAGTCTTGTTGCCGGCGCGGGACGACAGAATGTCCTGCCCGCCGGTGGCCGCCGAATAGAAATTGTCGACGATGACGATGACGCCGTCGTTCTTGTTGAACACCGCGTTGCCAATCGAGGAGGTCAGGCCGTTGTGCCAGAAGCCGCCATCGCCGACAAAGGAGATGGAGCGGCGCTTGGCATCCGGCGAATTGAACGCCGAGGCCGAGGCCGGCCCCAGCCCATAGCCCATGGTGGTGGCTCCGAGCTCGAAGGGCGGCATGATCGAGAACAGGTGGCAACCGATGTCGGAGGCGATGTGATGCTTTCCGAGCTCCTGCTCGACCAGCTTGGTCGCGGCAAAGATCGGCCGTTCCGGGCAGCCGATGCAGAAGCCCGGCGGACGGCCCGGCACGACATTGATCAGGTCGGCTGCGTCGACGCCATCGCCGACCTTGTTGGGCGCCCGCACTTCGCCGGGCAGCAGATGCGGCGCCTCGGCGCGCAGGAAGGCGCCGATGCCGTCGAGCATGACCTGGCCGGTGTATTCGCCGGCCATCGGCAAATGCTCCTTGCCGACCAGCCTGGTGCCGCGACCGGCCTTGTGCAGCATCGAAGCGAAGGCCTGTTCAATGTAGTTGGGCTGGCCTTCCTCGACGACCAGCACCGACTGCTTGCCCTCGCAGAAGGACAGGAACTCGTCATCAATCAAGGGATAGACGGCGTTGAGCACATAGAGCGGCACGTCGGTGTCGCCATAAGTGTCGGCAAGGCCTAGCCGCTGCAGCGCGCGGATGACCGAATTGTACATGCCGCCCTGCATGACGATGCCGACCGAGCCATGATCCGACCCGAAGAATTCGTTGATCTTGTTCTTGCGGATGAAATCGACCGCCGCCGGCCAGCGCTTCTGCACCTTCTCCTTCTCATGCAGGAAGGAAGCGGGCGGCAAAACGATGCGGCCGGTGTCGCGGCGCGGCGCGTCAAGCGCATCGGCGACCGTCATCGGCGGCCGCTTATTGTCCTTGGCGATGAAATGGCCGTGGACGTGGCAGCAGCGGATGCGAACCTGCAGCATGACCGGCGTGTTGGAAATCTCCGACAGTTCGAAACCGTCCTCCACCGCCTTGACAATCGACGGCAGGTTGGGGCGCGGGTCGAGCAGCCAGACCTGGCTTTTCATGGCGAAGGCATGACTGCGTTCCTGCATGATCGAGGAGCCTTCGCCATAGTCCTCGCCGACAATGATCAGCGCGCCGCCGGTGACGCCGCCGGAGGCGAGGTTGGCCAGCGCATCGGAGGCGACATTGGTGCCGACCGTCGACTTGAAGGTCGCCGCACCGCGGATCGGGTAATGCACCGAGGCGGCCAGCATGGCGGTGGCGGTGGCTTCGGAAGCGCTGGCTTCGAAGTGCACGCCGAGTTCGCCCAGAATGTCCTGTGCGTCGGCCAGCACGTCCATCAGATGGCTGATCGGCGCGCCCTGGTAGCCGCCGACATAGCCGACGCCGCATTGCAGCAGCGCTTTAGTGATGGCGAGGATGCCTTCGCCGGCAAATTCCTCGCCGGCACCCAGCCGAAGCTTTTCGACTTCCTTGGCAAAAGAGCGTTCGGCCATTTTTTCTCCTTCCGGTACCGCCCGGGGTTTGGCGACGCGTAGGTCTAGATGTCGTGCTTGCGAATGTTCTTCAGCATCTTCAAAAGCGTGGCGATAAGTGCGGAATATTCGGCGTCGTCGATATCGTCGAACATCGCCTCGAACGCGTCATGCATGGCCGGCCAGGCGCGCGCGAACTCGGCGCGGCCGTCGTCGGTCAGGAACACGTGGCGGATGCGGCTGTCGGTGACGCCCTGTTCGCGTCGTACCAGGCCCTGGCCCTCCAGCGAGTCGAGCGTCCGGCTCAAGGTCGACTGCTCGATGACCGTATAGACCGAGAGATCGTTGACGGTGATGCCGTCGGTGACCGACAGCACGGCCAGCGTGCGCACCTGCGGAATGGTCAGGCCCTGCTTGCGGAAATCGTCGCGCAAGGTGGCGTTATAGCGGCCCATGATGCGGTTCATCAGATAGGGCGCGAATTGCTGCAGGCCGATCTGCCCCAGGGTCGAAATGCGCTGGCGCTTCTCAGTGACCTTCTCTTCCATCACAGCCTCCCCGCAAGGAGAAAGCCGGAGCCGCCGCCAAGGCCGGCACCCGGATGGGTCGAGGCGCCGATATGGTAGAGGCCCTTGATGCCGGTCTGATGGTTGCGGCTGCTCTTGAACGGCCGCCACAGGAACGACTGGTCGATGGTCGAGGAACCGCCATAGGGGTCGCCGCCGACGAGATTGATGTTCATCGCCTCGAGATCGGCCGGCGAATAGGCACGGCGCGCGATCACGCTGGCCTTGAAGCCCTCAATGTGGCCGGCGAGGATGGCCTCGGCGCGATCGGCATAGGCTTCGCGTAGCGCAACGGTCCACTGCCCGTCTGCCGGTGCCTGCAGCTTGCCGGCTGCGTCACCCTTGATGTGGCGAGGCGCCTCGGGCAGTTGCAGCCACAGGATCGCCTTGCCTTCGGGGCAGCGCGACGGATCGAGCGCATGCGGCTGGCCGACACAGATGGTCGGCACCTCCGGCAGCATGCCGCGCGCCGCCTCGTTGCAGGCTTTCGAGACGCCATCCAGTCCCGGCGTCAGATGCAGCAGCGCCACCTTGTCCAGGCCTTCGCCCCGCCATGCGGGCGGCTTGCTCAGAGCATAATGGATCTGGAAATTGCCCTTGCCGTATCGGTATTTCTGCGTCGCCTCGACATCGGCTTTGGGTGCATCCGCGCCAAGCAGCCTGCCATAGAGCTGCGTCGGTGTAACCGAGCAGATGACGCCCTTGTTGGCCGTGATTGTCTCGCCCGAGGCCAGTCGCACGCCGGTCGCGCGGCCATTGCTTTGAACGATCGAAGCGACATCGGCGCCGGTGCGGATGTCGCCGCCGCGTTCCCGGATCAAAGCCTCGAAGGCCGCCAGCAGGTTTTTTGCCCCGCCCTTGACGATCGGCGCGCCCGCCGCCTCAAGCGCGAAGGCGATAACCCTGGCGATCTGGCCGGAAAAGGCGTCTTCGGGGCCGAGCCCGGCATGCAGCACCCAGGGCGCCCACAGCGCGCGGATGGTTTCGGACCGGTAGGTGTTTTCCAGCCAGCCGCGCGCCGGCACCAGTGCCTCGCCGAGAAAGGCGGCAAGACCGCGCGGGCCGCGCCGCCAGCCATCGCCGGCCAGCAGCTTGGCGGTCGGATAGGACCACAGGCTGCCGCCGAGCAAGCCGAACAGCAGGCCGGCATTGCGCTCGATGCCGCCGACATCATCCGCGTGCCGGTCACCGTCGCCTGCCGCGATCGCATTGAGGGCCGCGACGTTGGCAGCGCGGTCGGTGCGCAGCACGGCGTGGCTGCCGTCCGGCCGCAGCACGCCGGTCGGCGTGCCCGTGTGGCAGAACTCCAGCCCGTGCCGTGCAAGGTCGGCGCCCAGCGCCGCAAAGGCCGGCGAGGTGATGAACAGCACGAAGGTCGTCGCCATCACATCATGGATGAAGCCGGGCGCGGTGATCTCCTCGGTGCGCATGCAACCGCCAATGCGGTCGTTGCGCTCCAGGACGAGCACACGCGCCCCTTTGCCGCCGAGCATCGCCGCGCAGACCAGCGCGTTGATGCCGCTGCCGACGATGATGTGATCCGGCTGGGTCACGGCAAACGCTTTCGCTTAGCCCTTCGACACCAGCGCCAGCGCGCGGATCGGGCTGCCGGTGCCGTGTTCGATCTTCAGCGGCGCCGCGATCAGGATAGCGCCCTTCGGCGGCAGCTGGTCGAGGTTGCAAAGGCTGGCAAGACCGTAGCGGTTGGCCTTGTGCATCAGCGTGTGCGCCGGGAATGGCGGCTCCATGCCGCCGGCTTTGCCGGCATCCGTGCCGATCGTCTCCGAGCCCCAGCCCTTGATGTCCTTGCTGATCAGGAACTGGATGGCTTCGGCCGTCGGGCCGGGCGTGTGCGGGCCGGTCTCGTTGGCGTTGAGGAACTCGGCTTCCGAGCCGTTGCGCTTGTACCAGTCGGTGCGCATCACCACCCATTCGCCGGCATTGATCGCGCCATGCTTGGCTTCCCATGCCTTGATGTGGTCGACAGTGAGCAGGAAATCAGGGTCGGCGGCGGCTTCCTTCGAGCAGTCGATGACATTGACCGGGCCGACGAAGTTCTGCGCCGGAATGGTGTCGGTGGCACCGTCCGGATAATCCTTGCCGGAGATCCAGTGCTGCGGCGCATCGAAATGCGTGCCCGAATGCTCGCCGAGCTTCAGCCAGTTCCAGGCCCACCACGGACCGTTCTTGTCGTAACGGGAGATGTTGTGGATCTCGACCTTCGGCGTGTCGACGGCCAATTCCGGCGGCAGCTTGATCAATGGCGTGTCCGGCCCGAGTGGCGCCGACAGGTCGACCACCTTGATGGCGCCTGAAAGAAGCTGGCTGGCGACTTCGCCGAGGAGTTTTTGGGTGTCCATGGTCTGAAGTTCCCTCTTTCGTGTGATGATCAAGGCTCGTCTCGGCCCTTAATATCCTACTAGACGAAAACATATGCATCTGCAATTATCTTTAAGCATAAAGGAAATGGGGACGAGGCGTGAGCGAGTTCGACGCCATCTTTGTCGGGGCCGGCCACAACAGTCTGGCATGCGCCGCGCATTTGGCGCTCAAAGGCTGGAAAACCGGGATATTCGACCGCAACGCAGCGATCGGCGGCGCCGTCCAGACGCGCGAATTCACCCTTCCCGGCTTCCGCCACGATTTCGGCGCGATGAATGTGAGCCTGTTCGCCGGCTCGGCCTTCCACCGGAAATATGCAAATGAATTGAAAGCGCAGGGGCTGGAGTTCGCGCCCGTTGCCGACTGTTTTGCCAGCGCATTCCCGGACGGACGCTGGTTCGGCGTCAGCAACGATATGGAAAAGACCGCTGCGCGCATGGCCGCCTTCTCCGCCACTGACGCCACGACATGGCGCAGGCTGGTCGCCGCCTTCCCGGCGGAGGCCGAACATCTGTTCCGGCTGCTGGGCTCGCCGATGAGCGCCCGCGCGCTTGCCGGCATCGCGTGGAACCTGTGGCGCAAGAAGGGCATGTCTGGGGCGCTCGATACAGGCCGGCTGCTGTTGTCCTCGCCCCGCGCCTGGCTGGAGGAAAATTTCCAGTCGCTGCATATCAGGGCAACGCTCGCCACCTGGGGCATGCATCTCGACTTCGCGCCCGACATCGCCGGGGGTGCGGTGTTCCCCTATCTGGAATCAATGGCCAACCAGAGCTTTGGCATGGTGCTGGGCAAAGGCGGCGCCGACACCATCATCCGCGCCCTGTCGGGCATGGTGACCTCCGCCGGCGGCAAGATTGTCACCGGCGCCGAAGTGGCCGAGATCACCGTTTCCGCCGGCAAGGCGACCGGCGTCCGGCTCGCTTCGGGCGAGACGCATACCGCCGCCAAAGCGGTCATTGCCGGCGTCGCGCCCAAGGCGCTGACCGGCAAGCTGCTGCCCAATGGTTCGGGTAACGCCGGCTTCGACACGGCGATGCAAAAGTTCCGCCACGCGCCGGGCACGATGATGATCCATCTGGCGCTCGACGATTTGCCCGAATGGCGCGCCGGAGCCGAGTTGCGGCAGTTCGCCTATGTGCATCTGTCGCCGTCGCTCGACGCCATGTCGCGCACCTATCAGCAGGCGATGGCGGGCATGCTGCCGGACGAGCCGACGCTGGTGGTCGGCCAGCCGACGGCGATCGACCCCTCGCGAGCGCCTCAGGGAAAGCATGTGCTGTGGGTGCAGGTGCGCATGCTGCCCGCCGAAATCACAGGCGATGCCGCCGGCAAGATCGCACCCGCGCATTGGGACGAGGTGAAGGACGCCTACGCCGAGCGTGTCCTCGACATCATCGAGACCTATGCGCCCGGCCTGCGCAACAAGATCCTCGGCCGCGCCGTCTTCTCGCCCATCGATCTCGAGCGCGAGAACCCGAACCTCGTCGGTGGCGACCAGGTCTGCGGCAGCCATCATCTGGCGCAGAATTTCTTGTTCCGCCCTGCGCGCGGCTATGCCGGCTGGAACACGCCGGTGGCGCATCTGCACCTCACCGGAGCCGCGACATGGCCGGGCGCCGGCACAGGTGCGGCGTCGGGCTTCATGCTCGCACAACAGCTTGGCGGGAGGTAGGAGCCGGAGATTTCCTTGAGGCTACGAGGGGCAAGGCGCTGCTGCCCAAGAAGCCTGAACCAATGGCCTGAAGACGCCGCGCAGAAACAAAACCAACAAGGGGAACGACCATGACAATCAACAGACGGGAATTGCTGGGATACAGCGCCGCGGCACTCGGGGTGGCCGCTGTCGGCCTGCCGCAGATCGCCAAGGCAGCCGCCGGCGAACTGACCATCGCCTACAATGTCAACTTGCCGTCCTGGGATCCGACCACCGGCCCTTCGGCCGTCAACCCGACGATCCAGGGCCTCTACCAGTCGGTGTTCGACCAGTTCATTCCGCAGAAGCCCGATTTGTCCTTCGCGCCGGGCCTGCTGACCGAATGGGGCTGGAACGACGACCGCACCAAGATCACGATGACGGTGCGCGAAGGCGTGACCTGGCATGACGGCTCGCCGTTCACGCCAGAGGACGTTGTCTGGTCGCTGCAGCGGGCAGGCGACGAAAAGACCGGCAACCCTATCCAGTTCGTCTGGAAGAACGTCAACAATTTCAAGATCGACGGCAACAAGATCACCGGCGACGTCGTGCAGTTCGACCCGGTCTATTTCAAATGGATGTCGTTCCTGACCGGCTACATCATGCCGAAAGCCTACTACGAAAAGGTCGGCGCCGAAGGTTTCGAGAAGGCGCCGATCGGCACCGGCCCCTACATGGTGGAAAAGTTCGAGCGCAACGCCTTCCTGCGGCTCAAGGCAAACCCGAACTATTGGGGCGGCAAGCCGGCCTTCGAGAATGTGACAATCAAGTTCGTCGCCGATGCGGCAAGCCGCGTCGCCGAGATCGAATCCGGCTCCTCGCAGGTGACGCTCGAAATCCCCTATGAGGAGTATGACCGGCTGATCGCCAAGGACGGGCTGGCCGGCTCGTGCAAGAACGTTTCCGACATCGGCATGATCTTCTTCAACGACATCGAGGCGATGCTGGACAAGAACGTCCGCCAGGCCGCCGTGATGGCCGTCGACAAGAAGCTGCTGGTCGATCGCCTGCTGCGCGGCTACGGCCAGCCGATCGATACGCTGGAAACGCCGGAATACGCATCCTACGACGCGTCGATCAAGGTCGAGCACAATCCGGAAAAGGCCAAGGAATTGCTGGCCGCTTCCGGCTATTCGCCGGAAAAGCCGGTCAAGTTCACCATCCAGACGACCAAGGGCTTCAAACCCAAGGACTATGAGATGGTCCAGGCGATCGTCGGCATGTGGCGCAAGGTTGGCATCGAGGCGACGATCGAAGTCTACGAGATCGCCAAGCACTACGAACTGCGCGCCGCCGACAAGCTGGCGCCGGCGGCCTTCTACAATTGGGGCAATGCCATCGGCGATCCGACCACCTCGACCGGCTTTGCCATGTACGGCCCGAGCCCGCATTCGGTGTGGGACAGCCAGGATTTGATCGACATGATCAATCCGCTGTGGGGCGAAAAGGACGAGGCCAAGCGCATCGCCGGCTGGAAGGCGGTCGACAAATACATCGCCGAGCAGGCCTATGTGCTGCCGCTGATGCAGTATGCGCAGCCGATCGTGCATGCCAAGGGCGTCAATGTGGTGCAGCATGTGTCCGGCGCGCTGCTGCCGGCCCTGATGACCCCGGCCTGACCGATATGGGAAGGCACGCTGTCGTGAGGTAGCGTGTCTTCTTTAACGACGCAGGCCCTCTCATCCGGCCCTTCGGGCCACCTTCTCCCCGCTGGGGAGAAGAGACTTGGCTCAGCCGTCGGCGACCTCTTCTCCCCTCGGGGAGAAGGTGGCCGCGAAGCGGCCGGATGAGGGGGCTGTTCGTTCCATCAGCCACCGAACGCAGTAGGCCTACGCCGGAATGCTCCTACAAAGATTCCTGATCCGTCTGCTGACGATGCTGATCACGCTGTTCGGCGTGGCCGTCGTCGTCTTTGTCGTGATCCGCGTCGCGCCCGGCGATCCTATCGCCATGATGCTGCCGCCCGGCGCGACGGATGCCGACCTCGCCCGGCTGCGGGCGCTCTATGGGCTCGACAAGACCATCGTGCAACAATTCTTCATTTGGCTGTCGGGCGTCGCCAGGGGCGATTTCGGCACCTCGATCTCGCTGCGGCAGGATGTGCTGGGTCTCGTCTTCAACCGGCTGCCGGCGACGCTGGAGCTTGCCATCGTCGCGCTCATCATAGCGGTGGCGCTCGGCGGCACGACGGCAATCATCGGCGCGCGCGAGCGCGGCACGGCGGTCGAGGCCGGCATCGACATCGCCAGCGGCGCGGCGCTCTCCATTCCCGACTTCCTGTGGGGCCTGGTGCTGATCCTGCTGTTCGGCGTGCTGGTGCCGATCTTCGACATTTCCGGCCGGGTGTCGCCGCAGCTCGACCTGCCTTTCGTCACCCAGTTCTATCTGTTCGAGAGCCTGTTGCGCCTGCGCCTCGACCTGACCTGGGACCTCCTGAAGCACATGCTGATGCCGGCGGTGGCGCTGGCGCTGCCGCTGGCGGCAATCATCTCGCAGCTGTTGAAACAGTCGCTGAAGGAAGTGCTCGACCTCGACTATGTCGTGCTGGCTCGGGTGAAGGGGTTCTCGGAAACGCAGGTCATCCTGCGCGAGGCGCTGAAGAACGCCGCGCTACCAACGCTGACGCTGGTCGGTGTGCAGTTCACCTTTCTCATTGGCGGCACGGTCATCGTCGAACGGCTGTTTTCTTATGAAGGCCTCGGCAACATGGCGATCGACGCCGTCATCAACCGCGACCTGCCTTTGATTCAAGGCATCGTGCTGGTCTTCGCGCTGCTGTTCGTGCTGATCAACCTCAGCGTCGACATGATGTACGCGCTGCTCAATCCGAGGCTACGCCATGGATGAGGGTCGTGCTCAAAGGCGAGGTGTGTCGCCACGTTTGTGGCTTGCCGGCGGCTGGCTGCTGCTGGCGCTGCTGGCCGCGATCTTCGCACCGCTGGTCGGGCCGCAGGACCCACTGGCGCAGGATTTGATGCTGGAACGGCTGCCGCCATTCTGGATGAATGGCGCCGAACCCGGCTATTGGCTCGGCACCGACAGCCTCGGCCGCGATCTGTTGTCGAGGCTGATCTTCGGCGGCCGCATCGCCTTCATCGTCGCCTTTTCCGCAGCCATCGCTGCGTGCCTGGTCGGTTCGACCCTCGGCCTGATCGCAGGCTATTTCGGCGGTTGGGCCGACCGCATCATCTCGCGCGTCGTCGATGTCTGGATGGCGTTTCCGCCGGTGCTGTTCGCCATATTGCTCGTGGCGGTGCTTGGCACGGGCTTGAGTTCCGTCATCCTGGCCATCGCCATCATCGACTGGACGCGTTTTTGCCGGGTGATCCGTGCCGAGACGATGGGTCAGTCGCGCATGGACTATGTCGAGAACGCCCGCATCGCCGGCTATGGCCGCATCGGCATCATGCTGCGCGAAGTGCTGCCCAATGTGGTGCCGTCGATCGTCGCATTGCTGTCGCTGGAAATGGGCATCGCCGTCATCGTCGAGGCGATCCTGTCCTTCGTCAATCTGTCGATTTCGACCGACGATCCGACCTGGGGCGGCATCATCGCCGAGGGCCGGCTGTCGATCCATCAGGCCTGGTGGGTGCTGGTGTTCCCGCTGATCACGCTGATCCTGACCGTGCTGTCGTTCAGCCAGTTCGGCGAGGCGCTGAAGACGCGTTTCGATCCGGTGCTGCGATGAGCGGCTGTCTCGACATCAGGGATCTGAGCGCGGTGCTGCCCAACGGCCAGCGCGTGCTGCGATCGGTGTCGCTTGCGGTCCAGCCCGGTGAAGTCCGCGCGCTGGTCGGCGAAAGCGGCGCCGGCAAGACGATGATCGGCAAGGCGGTGCTCGGCGTCCTGCCTTCGAGTGTGCGCATTGTCGAAGGCGACATGCGGCTTGAAGGCGAAGACCTCGGCAAGCTTCCGCCCAAGGCACGGCGCACGCTGATCGGGGCACGCACGGCGCTGATCCCGCAGGACCCGCTGACAGCGCTTAACCCGTCGCGCCGCGTCGGCTCGCAGATGACTGACCGGCTGGTGCGCATCCTCGGCTGGAGTGGCGAGAGGGCCGATACCCGCATTCGGCAATTGCTGGACGAGGTGCAAATCCGCGATCCCGACCGTGTGCTGAAAAGCTATCCGCACGAACTGTCAGGCGGCATGCGCCAGCGCGTGCTGATCGCCGCCGCCTTCGCCGCGGAGCCAAGGCTGATCGTCGCCGACGAGCCGACCACGGCTCTCGATGTGACCGTACAAAAACAGATCCTGCGGCTGATCGTGCAGTTGCAGCGCGAGCACGGCACGGCGATCCTGTTCGTCACCCATGACCTCGGCGTCGTCGCCAAGATCAGCCAGAAGGTATCGGTGCTCTATGCCGGCAAGGTGGTGGAGGAGGCCGAGACCGCAGCGCTCTTCGCCGCGCCGCAGCACCCCTATACACGAGCGCTGATGGCGGCGACGCCACGCTACACCGATCCTTTCGCCTCGCTGAAGCCGGTGGACGAGGCGGTTCTGGCCGGGCTTGCTTCGGAGATCGCTGCCGCCGACCAAGCCTGGAGGCGGCCGCATGGCTGAGCCACTGTTCTCCGTGCGCGGGCTGAAGGTCGCGCTGCCCGACATGACGCGCAAGCCACTGATCGGCCGCGCGCCATTGGTCGAAATCCTGAAGGGCCTGGACTTCGACCTGCCCAAGGGCTCGGTGACCGGCATCGTCGGCGAATCCGGATCGGGAAAATCAACGCTCGGCCGCGCTTTGGTACGCCTGCTGGAACCCAGCGCAGGCAGCATCACTTTCGACGGCCGCGACATCACCCATCTGCCGGAAGCCGAACTGCGGCCGCTGCGCCGCAATCTGCAGATGATCTTCCAGGATCCGATGTCGTCGCTCAACCCGCGCCGCACCATTGCCAGCATCATCGCCGCGCCGCTGAAACAGAACGGCCTTGGCGACAATCTGAAGGCACGCGTCGCCGAGGCGCTGCAGCGTGTCGGCCTGCCGCAGAGTTTTGCCAGCCGCTACCGCCACGAACTGTCGGGCGGCCAGCGCCAGCGCGTCGGCATTGCGCGCGCTCTGGCGCTGTCGCCGAAATTCGTGCTGGCCGACGAGATCGTCTCCGGCCTCGACGTATCGACGCAAGCGCAGATCCTGACCCTGCTGGAAAAGCTGGCGGCGGAGATGGGGCTGACCGTCGCTTTCATCAGCCACGATCTGTCTGTTATTCGGCGGCTGTGCCGGCAAGTGATTGTCATGCGCGAAGGCATGATCGTCGAAGCGAGCGCCACCGACGCCTTGTTCGACAAGCCGCAGCAGGCCTACACGCGCGATCTCATCGCGGCCATTCCGCTGCCCGAGATCGATGCTGGCTGGCTGGACATCCCCGCCGCCGCCAAGGCGCCGACATGAATGCATACGCACGCCGAAGAGCGGGCCTCGGACGTGCGACCACAAAGACCCAAGTCCCGCCAAATGGAGAGGACTGACATGAAGACCACAATCGCAATTGCAACGGTGGCCGCCGCGATGCTCGGCAGCGCCGGCATGGCCTCGGCGGATTCGATCCCAGGCATGCGCGGCCACGACCACACCGGCATCACCGTTCCCGACATGAAGCAAGCGGTCGACTTCTTCACCGAAGTGGTCGGCTGCAAGAAGGCGATGTCGTTCGGTCCGTTCGCCGACGACAAGGGCACCTTCATGCAGGATCTCCTGGGCGTCGACCCGAAGGCGGTGATCGAAGAGGTCACCATGGTCCGCTGCGGCTATGGATCGAACATAGAGCTGTTCAAATACACAGCACCGGACCAGAAGGACCTGACGCCGAAGAACAGCGACATTGGCGGCTTCCACATAGCCTTCTATGTCGACGACGTCGCTGCCGCCAAAGCCTATCTCGAAGGCAAGGGCGTCAAGACGCGGATGGGGCCGCTGCCGGTCAAGGAAGGGCCGGCCGCCGGCCAGACCATCCTCTATTTCCAGGCGCCGTGGGGGCTGCAACTGGAAGCGATCAGTTATCCCGACGGAATGGCCTATGAGAAGGACGCCGAGACGGTGCTGTGGAGCCCGAAGAACCCGGAAAATTGATCCGGCAGCGCGCTTGCGTGATGACACGCAGGCGCGCTTTCGCCATGTCAGGACAATCGTTTTGATATAAAACTTTAAGCTTGAAATATCTTGTCGCCGGCGCGATACTGAACTCCAGCAAGCGAAGAGGAGATCGCAGACATGAAGGTTGCGGTTCTCGGCGGCGGACCAGCCGGCCTCTACTTTGCCATTTCGATGAAGCTGAGGGACGCCGCGCACGATGTGACGGTGTTCGAGCGCAACCGCGCCGACGACACGTTCGGCTGGGGCGTCGTGCTTTCGGCCGAGACGCTCGACAATCTGTCGAAAAACGACCCGGTCAGCGCCGTCTGGATCAAGAAGCACTTTGCCTACTGGGACGACATCGCCGTCATCCATGACGGCGTGCGCACGGTCTCGTCAGGGCACGGTTTCTGCGGCATCGGCCGCAAGCGGCTGCTGGTCCTGCTGCAGCGCCGGGCGCGCGAACTCGGCGTCAAGCTGATGTTCGAGACCGACATTGCAGATCCCAAGCCCTACATGGAGACGCATGATCTGGTCGTCGCGGCCGACGGCCTGAACTCCAGGGCGCGCAACAGTTTCGTCGACATCTTCAAGCCCGACATCGACACTCGCAAATGCAAGTTCGTCTGGCTCGGCACCAACCAGAAGTTCGACGACGCCTTCACCTTTATCTTCGAGAAGACCGAGCATGGCTGGGTGTGGGCGCACGCCTACCAGTTCGACAGCGACACCGCGACCTTCATCGTCGAGTGCAGCGAACAGACCTGGACTGCTTTCGGCTTCGGCGCGATGTCGCAGCAGGAATCGATCGCCGTTTGTGAGCGGATCTTCGAAAAACATCTCGGCGGCCACGCGCTGATGACCAATGCCAACCATATCCGTGGTTCCGCCTGGATCAATTTTCCGCGCGTGCTGTGCGAGCGCTGGTCCTACAAGAATCTGGCGCTGATGGGCGATGCGGCCGCGTCAGCCCATTTCTCGATCGGCTCCGGCACTAAACTCGCCTTGGAAAGCGCCGTGGCGCTGGCCGAATATGTCGAGTCCGAGCCGGACCTCGACGCGGCGTTTCGTAGATATGAGGATGCTCGCCGCACCGAGGTGCTGAAGCTGCAATCGGCGGCGCGCAATTCGCTGGAATGGTTCGAGGAGGTCGAGCGCTATCTCGGCCTCGATCCGGTGCAGTTCAACTATTCGCTGCTGACCCGCTCGCAACGCATCAGCCACGAGAATTTGCGGCTGCGCGATGCCGAATGGCTGGGCGGGGCGGAGGAATGGTTCCAGCGCCAGGCGGGTGCCGGCGGCATGCGCCGCGCGCCGATGTTCGCGCCGTTCAAGCTGCGCGATATGGTGCTGCAGAACCGTGTCGTCGTCTCGCCGATGGCGCAGTACAAGGCCGTCGACGGCTGCCCGACCGATTGGCATTTCACCCATTATGCCGAGCGGGCCAAGGGCGGCGCCGGGCTCATCTATATCGAGATGACCTGCGTCAGTCCCGAAGGCCGCATCACGCCGGGCTGTCCCGGATTCTATGCGCCCGAACATGAAGTGGCGTGGACGCGGCTGGTCGATTTCGTCCACACCGAGACCGAGGCGAAGATCTGTGCCCAGATCGGTCATTCCGGCGCCAAGGGTTCGACCCGGCTCGGCTGGGAGGGCACCGACGTGCCGCTGGTATCGGGTAACTGGCTGGTGATGGCGGCCTCGGCCGTCGCGTGGTCGCCGCAGAATCAGGTGCCGAGGGCGATGGACCGTGCCGACATGGACAAAGTGTGCGACGAATTCGTGGCCTCGGCCGAGATGGCCGATCGCTGCGGCTTCGACATGCTCGAGATCCATGCCGCGCACGGCTATCTCCTGTCATCCTTCATCACGCCGGTCACCAACCGGCGCACGGATGCCTATGGCGGTTCGCTGGAAAACCGCATGCGCTATCCCCTCGAAATCTTCCGCGCGGTGCGCGCCGCCTGGCCGGCGGAAAAACCGATCTCGATGCGCATTTCGGCCAATGACTGGGTCGGCATCGAAGGTGTGACGCCAGCCGATGCGGTCGAGATCGCCCGGCTGCTGCATGAGGCCGGCGTCGACATTTGCGACGTCTCGGCCGGCCAGACCTCGGCACTGGCGAAGCCGGTCTATGGCCGCATGTTCCAGACGCCGTTTTCCGACCGCATCCGCAACGAGGTCGGCATGGCCACCATGGCGGTCGGCAACATCTACGAGCCGGACCATGTCAACTCGATCCTGATGGCCGGCCGCGCCGATCTGGTGGCGCTGGCACGGCCGCATCTCGCCGATCCCTACTGGACGCTGCATGCGGCGGTGACGCTCGGCGACCGCGGTGTCAAATGGCCGGACCCCTATCTGCCCGGACGCGACCAGCTCTACCGGCTGGCCGAGCGCGACGCCGCAGCGGGGCTGAAAGTATGAGTGTTTTTCGTTTGCCACGTCAGCGCTATACCCCCACCCCTAACCCCTCCCCACAAGGGGGAGGGGGACCAAGTCACCGTCGGCTCTGGAACCGCAGAAGTTTACAACGGATGGGTGCTGCCGCTGCCTTCTCCCTCCCCCTTGTGCGGAGGGTTAGGGGTGGGGGTACTTGGCGCCAGGTTTCGAGGATTGGCGCATGATCGCGGGCAAGCATGCGCTGGTCACAGGCGGCGGCTCCGGCGTCGGCCGGGCCATCGCGCTGGCGCTGGCTGCTGCCGGCATCGACGTGACCATCTGCGGCCGCCGGGAACCGGAGCTCACTGAGGTGGCCGGCGAGAACGACCGCATCTTCGGCATTGTCGCCGATGTCACCGACGAGGCGGCAATGGCGGCGCTCTACGAGAGGGCGCAAGCCGCGCGTGGCCCCTTCGACATCGTCGTCGCCAATGCCGGCATGGCCGGCAGCGCCCCGGCGCACAAAACCACCCTTACCGACTGGCAGCGAACACTCGACGTCAATTTGACCGGCGCCTTCCTGACGGTGAAGCCGGCGCTGGCCGGCATGGCCGCGCGGAAAACGGGACGAATTGTTTTCATCGCCTCGACCGCCGGCCTGAAAGGCTACGCCTACGTCGCGTCTTACGTCGCCGCCAAGCATGGCGTCATCGGCCTGATGCGGGCTCTTGCCGCCGAAACAGTGAAATCCGGCGTCACCGTCAACGCGGTGTGCCCAGGCTTTGTGGAAACCGAAATGCTGGAAGAGTCCATCCAGCGCATCATCGAGAAGACCGGCCGCTCGGTCGAGCAAGCGCGGTCAAGCCTCGCCTCGACCAACCCGCAAGGCCGCTTCATCCAGCCGGATGAGGTCGCCGCGGCTGTGCTGTGGCTCTGCGGCGACGCCGCCCAGTCGATAACGGGACAGGCGATTTCCATCTCAGGAGGCGAAACATGGTAGCCGGCCCCCTGCCCGCGCCGTCGGGACCCGGCAAGGACCGCTTGCGTCTGTGGATCAGGCTGCTGCGCGCCTCACGCACGATCGAGGCCGAGTTGCGCGAGCGGCTGAAGAAGGAGTTCAACACCACGCTGCCGCGCTTCGACGTGATGGCCGCCCTCTATCGCGCGCCGGAAGGCATGCTGATGAGCGACCTGTCGCGTTTCCTGCTGGTCTCCAACGGCAATGTCACGGGCATCGTCGACCGGCTGGTTTCGGAAGGACTTGTCGCCCGCGCGAGGCGCAATGGCGACCGCCGCACGTCGATGGTGCGGCTGACCGAGGAAGGCACGCAGGCCTTCGCCACCATCGCCGCGGCGCATGAAGGCTGGATCGGTGAATTGCTGGGCAAGGTCAGCGAGGACGACGCGCGCCGGCTGACCGGCATGCTGACCTCGTTCCGCAGCAACTGGGAGGGACGCGAATGACCGCAATGGCCGGACGCAAGCCGAAGCATTTCCTCTGGGAGGTCGAGGGCAGGATCGCAAAGATCCGGCTCGACCGGCCCGAGCGCAAGAACCCGCTGACCTTCGACAGCTATGCGGAACTCCGCGACACATTCCGCGACCTCGTCTATGCCGATGACGTCGACGCCGTGGTGTTCCTGTCCAATGGCGGCAATTTCTGCTCCGGCGGCGATGTCCACGACATCATCGGCCCGCTGGTCAAGATGGACATGAAGCAGCTTCTCGCCTTCACCCGCATGACCGGCGATTTCGTCAAGGCGATGCTGAATTGCGGCAAGCCGATCATTGCGGCGGTCGACGGCGTCGCGGTCGGCGCCGGCGCCATCATTGCGATGAGCTCCGATATCCGCATCGCCACGCCGAAAGCCAAGACCGCGTTCCTGTTCACCCGCGTCGGCCTCGCCGGCTGCGACATGGGCGCCTGCGCGATCCTGCCGCGCATCATCGGCCAGGGCCGCGCCGCCGAACTGCTCTACACCGGCCGCACCATGACGGCGGCGGAAGGCGAACGCTGGGGTTTCTACAACCGGCTGGTCGATGCCGCCTCGCTGGAGGCCGACGCGCTCGATATGGCGGCGCGCATCGTCTCCGGCCCGACCTTTGCGCACGGCATCACCAAGACGCAGCTCAACCAGGAATGGTCGATGGGTCTCGACCAGGCGATCGAGGCGGAAGCGCAGGCGCAAGCGATCTGCATGCAGACCCGCGACTTCGAGCGCGCCTACAAGGCGTTCGTGGCCAAGGAAAAGCCGGTGTTCGAGGGGGATTGAGGATGACAGGTTTGCGCCCAGGCACCCCCCTCTGCCCTGCCGGGCATCTCCCCCGCAAGGGGGGAGATCAGCGGTTTCGTTGGCAGCGCCCATACTGCAATTTTGGAGATTGGCGAAAGCCAAAACAACGTCCGATCTCCCCCCTTGCGGGGGAGATGCCCGGCAGGGCAGAGGGGGGTGTGAAGGATCGCTGCGCGGAAGGAGGCGCCCATGCCTGACCGTTCCTTCCTCTCCTGGCCGTTCTTCGAAGACCACCACCGCCAGCTTGCCGAGCGCCTCGAGGCATGGTGCGCTAAAAACCTGCCAGTCGATCACCATGATGTCGACGCCGCCTGCCGCGAGCTGGTCAGCAAGCTCGGCAGGGACGGCTGGCTGAAGCCGACGGCGCTCGACACGGACAATCCTGGCCCCCTCGACGTCCGCACTTTGTGCATCACGCGCGAGACGCTCGCGCGCCATGACGGGCTCGCCGACTTCGCCTTCGCCATGCAGGGGCTCGGCACCGGCGCGCTCAGCCTGTTCGGCACGCCGGAACAACAGCAATGGCTTTCGAAGACGCGCGCCGGCAAGGCGATATCAGCCTTTGCCCTGTCGGAGCCGCGCTCGGGATCGGATGTGGCCAACACGGAGATGACGGCGATCCGCGACGGCGACAGCTACGTCTTGTCCGGCGAGAAGACGTGGATCTCCAATGGCGGCATCGCCGACCTCTATGTCGTCTTTGCCCGCACCGGCGAGGCGCCGGGCGCCAAGGGGCTTTCCGCCTTCCTCGTGCCTGGCGACGCCAGGGGCCTTGGCATCGCCGAACGGCTGGAAGTAATCGCGCCGCATCCGCTGGCGCGGCTGTCTTTCGACCAGGTCCGCCTGCCGGCCGCCGCACTGATCGGCAAACCGGGCGATGGCTTCCGCATCGCCATGTCGGTGCTCGACGTGTTCCGTTCGACCGTCGGCGCGGCGGCGCTTGGCTTTGCCCGCCGCGCACTGGACGAGAGCATCAAACGCGTGGCGGAGCGCAAACTGTTCGGCGCCCCGATGGCCGAATTGCAGATGGTGCAGGGGCATATCGCCGATATGGCGCTCGACGTCGATGCGGCGGCGCTTCTGGTCTACCGCGCTGCGTGGACCAAGGACATGGGGGCCGCGCGGGTCACACGCGAGGCGGCGATGGCCAAGCTGTTTGCCACCGACAAGGCGCAAGAGGTGATCGACAAGGCTGTGCAGCTGCATGGCGGCGACGGTGTCCGCAAGGGCCACATCATCGAAAGCCTGTATCGCGAGATCCGCGCGCTGCGCATCTACGAGGGTGCCTCCGACGTGCAGAAGGTGGTGATCGCGCGGCAGGTGATGGGCGCGGCCTGACGGCAGAGATTTTGACGAGCGTTCGATTTTGAAAATTGGGTTTTGGAATACCGGGAGGTTTTGAATGCACAGGATTCTGCAGCCCGAAGGCTGGGCAAAACCTGTCGGCTACGCCAATGGCGTCGCCGCGCGCGGGCAGCTCGTCTTCGTCGGCGGACAGGTCGGCTGGAACGGGCAATGCCAGTTCGAGACCGACGATTTTGTCGGCCAGGTGCGGCAAACGCTTCAGAACATCGTGGCGGTGCTGGCCGAGGCCGGTGCCGGACCGCAGCACATCACCTCGATGACCTGGTATTTTACCGACAAGGCCGAATACCTAGCCAACCTCAGGGGCATCGGCGAGGCCTATCGCGCGGTCATCGGCCGGCATTTTCCGGCAATGGCCGCCATGCAGGTGGTGGCGCTGGTCGAAGACCGGGCCAAGGTGGAGATCCAGGCGACTGCCGTTATTCCGGAATAGGGAATTCGTTCGTCCGGAGTAAACGCCCATTACTTCGTCATCCACGGGCGAAGCAAGGAGCGAAGCGACGCGGCGCAGACCCGAGGATCCATGCCGGGACTCCAAAGCGTCACCACGGTCCAGAATTCTGCACCGCTGCACACTCCACGGCCGAAGTCGCGGCATGGATCCCAGGGTCTCCGCGACGGAGCTGCGCTCCTGCTTCGCCCAGGGATGACGACGTTGGGGAGGGCTTCCGCTAATTCCGAATATCCGCGATGATCCACCGCAACTGATCACCACTACTATGCGCGAAGCCCCGCCTTCCGCAAAATCGGCAGCACGTGATCGCAGAAATAGGGCAACTCCCTGGTGTAATTGACGAAGGACAGCGCGATGCCCTGGTAGCCGTGCCCGGCAATGGCGGCCATGTCGGCGGCGATCGTTTCCGGCGTTCCGATCAGCGGGTAGGTGCCGGCGCCGCCGGCGAAACGCTGCCGGTAGCGGTCATAGGCGTGCGGGTCGTGCGACTGCGAGAATTCCTTCTTGCCGGCCATGTGGGCATCGACGGCGTCGTGGTCGGCCATATCGACCGCATAGCGCGTGTAATATGCCTGCGCCTCTTCCATCGTCGGGCGGCAGACGACATGCGCCACGGTGTAGACGCCGACATCACGGCCCACCTTGTCGGCCCGCTCGCTGATGTCGGCGACATGTTTGCCGGCATCGCCCATCTCGGAAAAGGTGGTGAACAGATAGTCACATCTCGCGGCGGCGAAATCGCGGCCGGGCCCGCCGAAAGCGGCGTTCATGGTCACCGGGCGCGGCACCTGCAGACTGGCCGGACGGCTGACGGCCTCCTTGAGGCGGTAATAGGTGCCCTCATAGTCGAGCGGGTCGGGCGAGGCATAAAGCTTTTCGAGGATTTCGATCCATTCCGCCGCCTGGTCGTAGCCCTTCTCGACCAAAGGCGTGCCGAACATGCCGAATTCCTTCGGATTCCAGCCGCAGACGATGTTCAAGCCGGCGCGACCCTGGCTGATATGGTCGACCGTCGCCAGCGCCTTGGCGGCATAGAGCGGATGCACCAGCGGCACATGCACGGTCATGAACAGGCCGATCTGCTCGGTGGCCATGGCAAGCGCCGCCGCCCAGGTGAAGGTCTCGAACGACCATTCCCGCACCTTGTTGCGGCCGCCAAAACCGCGCCAGCGGGCGATCGGCAGCATGAACTCCAGCCCGGCACGGTCGGCGATCTGGGCTGCGGTCAGATTGTCCTGCCAGCTTGCCGTCCAGCGTTCAGGCACATCGGTTATGGCCAGCCCGCCATCGGCATTGGTCGAAAAGACCCCCAGCTTCAATCTGTTCGGGCCGTGCAAGGGGTGTGGTTTGTTCATGTCGCGACCTCCCGCCGAGAGAGCACACGCTAGGCCCGCGCGGAGATATTTCAAGCCTGAAATAGCTTCGCGTCGCCATCGCTCGCGGGTATCGGTTCCAGCGGGCCGCACCGTGTCCCCCACGCAACGGACACTGCAGCTTTTTAAGCTTAAAACTTTCGCCTTGAAAAGCGCCGCACTTTGGATAAGCATTCCAGAGTCGATGGCGATTGCCGTGCCGGACGGGCTTGCCGGCCAGTCCGTCGTGCAGACCCGTCCATCGTGCCGGCCAGTCCATCGTGGGTGCTCCGGGTGGGAGTCTCAGTTCTTGTCGTTCATACTGCCCCAGTCATCATCCAATGCGCGCCATGCCTTCGATGAAGTGCGCGCGCAGATCCGCGATCTGCAACACAAAACGTCGCCAACCATGACCGCATGGTCGCTGCCATGAATTGACGTCCTGCGTGAAGCGGGGCGGCAAAAAACCGTGCGGGAGCAACCCGCCCGATCAACAACAGAGGGAACACAAATGAGCTTCACGCGTCGCAAATTGCTTCTTCTTGCCGCCGCCGTCGGCATCGCCGCCGGCCCCGCCACCGCCTATGCCGCCGATGTGCTCAATGTCGGCGCCTACCCGACCAACCCGCCGTTCGAATACAAGAACGAGAGCGGCACCTTCGAAGGCTTTGAAGTCGACATCGTCAATGAAGCCGCCAAGCGCATCGGCATGACCACCGACATCGCCGATCTCGGCTTCCAGGCGCTGTTTGCCGCCACCACCTCGAAGCGCATCGACGTCGCTATCTCGTCGATCACCATCACGGCGGAGCGGCTGAAGTCGCAGTCGTTCACGCAGCCCTATTACGACTCCGACATGGGCATCGCCACCAATGCCGACAGCCCGATCAAGGCCGAGGCCGACCTCAAGGGCAAGATCGTCGGCGTGCTGTCCGGCTCGACCGGCGAAACCTGGGTCAAGGCGCATCAGGAAGCCGGCGGCTTCAGCGACGTGAAGGGTTACGACACGCAGCAGAACCTGCTGCTCGACCTCAGCGCCGGCCGCGTCGATGCGGCAGTCAGCGACATTCCGGGCATGGAATATTCCTTCACCAAAATGAAGGACCTGGTGGTCAAGGAGCGCATCAAGACCGGTGAGCAATACGGCCTGATGATGACCAAGGACCACCCGCTGCTCGGCAAGCTGAACGACGCGCTCAGCGCGATGAAGAAGGACGGCACGCTGGCCGCCATCCACAAGAAGTGGTTCGGCAGCGACGCGCCCACCGACTCTTCGACCATGAAGGAAATGCCGCTGCCGAAGGCCTGAGCTGAAAGCTGCGCTGACATCGTGCCGGCTTTCCAGGCCGGCACGATTCATTTCACGCTCTGGCGCCGGCTTCTGCCGCAGATCACCTCGCCGTCGGCGAGGCCAATTGATTTTAACGTGAGCACTCTTTGCTCTCGGGTTCGGGAACGCTCCCATGTCGCTGCTGGATACCTTCTTCAACCCCGATGTCATCATGTCCAGCCTGCCGGCGCTGTTGCGCGGCTTCCTGAACACGCTGCTGCTCGGCATCTTGAGCATCGGCATCGGCATCCCGATCGGCCTGGTGATCAGCCTGGTGAGGCTTTACGCGCCGAAGCCGCTGCGGTGGCTTGCGGTCGGCTACACCGACATCTTCCGCGCCCTGCCGGTGCTGGTCGTGCTGATCCTGATCTACTATGCGCTGCCCTTCCTCGGCATCCGCCTGTCGTCCTGGGCCTCCGCCGTGACGGCGTTCGCCTTCATCATGTCGGCCTACTCGGCCGAAGTGTTCCGCTCCGGCATCGAGAGCATTCCGCGCGGCCAGTTCGAGGCGTCGCAGGCGCTTGGCCTGCCTTTCCTCTTGACCTTGCGCAAGGTGGTGCTGCCGCAGGCGATCCGCGTCGTCATCCCGCCGATGACCAGCAACTGCGTCTCGATGTTCAAGGACACCTCGCTCGCCTCCACCGTGGCGCTGCCGGAACTCTTGAAGGAGGCGACCAACGCGCAGTCGCTCTACGCCAACCCCTCGCCGCTGATCGGCGCAGCGCTGGTCTATCTCATCTTCCTCTGGCCGATGGTCCGCCTCGTCAGCCTGCTTGAAGAGCGCTTCAAGACCGAAAAAAAGCGCTGACCTCCGCTACCTGATCCCCGCCCAAGTCCTTTTGCAGGAGCCTGCCCGTGAACAAGCATCAAACCGACAATGCAAACGCCACCGCGTTCCCCGTCGACGCCATCCGCGCCATGTTTCCAGCCTTGCAGCGGGCTGGCGACTTCATCTTTTTGGACAACGCCGCCGGCGCGCAGATCCCGCAAAGCGTGCTCGACGCGGTGACCAACCATCTGGTTTCGCACAATGTGCAGCGCGGCGGCCGCTATGGCCGCAGCGTCACCGTCGACCAGTCGGTCGCCGATGCTCGGACAAGCGTAGCGCTGCTCATCAACGCCTATAGCCCGGCGGAAATCTGCTTCGGCATGAACGCCACCTCGTTCATCCGCCTGATCAGCCTCGGTATCGGTCAGATGCTTCAGGAGCGTGACGAGATCGTCATCACCGACATGGACCACGACGCCAACATCGCGACCTGGCTGGCGCTGGAATCCGCCGGTGCGAAATTCAAATGGTGGCGGATGCGCGAGGACGGTAATCTGCATGTCGACGATCTGCGCCCGCTGGTTTCCGACCGCACCCGTCTCGTCGCCTGCACGGTCACCGCGCACTCGATCGGCTCGATCGTCGATGTCGCCGCGGTGGCCAAGATCGCGCACGCGGCCGGCGCCGAAGTGTTCCTCGACTGCGTGCATTACGGACCGCACGGGCTGATCGACGTGCAGGCCTGGGACTGCGACTATCTCGTCTGCTCCGGCTACAAGAATTTCTCGCCGCATATGGGCTTCCTCTGGGGTCGTTTCGAAACGCTGAAACGGCTGCCGACCTTCCGCGAGGATTTCATCCCCAACGAGCCGCCCTACAAGGTCGAGGCAGGCACGTTCATCTACGAGAACGTCTCCGGCATGGATGCCGCCGTGCAGTACCTGGAACTGATCGGCCGCAATCTCGCACCCTCCAACAACCGCTCGCGGCGCGACAACATCGTTGCCGGCATGGGCGCCATCCGCGACTACGAATTGGTGCTGGCGCGCGAGATGCTTGCGGTGCTGAAAGGTTGCGGCGCGACCATCTATGGCGTCGCAGACGAGGCCCGCATCACCGAACGCGTGCCGACGTTCTGCTTCAACATCGGCACACTGTCGCCGCAGCGGATCGTCGAAGAGATGGCCGAGATGCAGATCGGCATCCGCGACGGCCACATGTATGCGCCGCGGCTGATGAAGCGCCTCAACCTATCGATGGACAGCGGCGCCATCCGCGCCTCACTGGTCCACTACAACACAGTCGAGGAAGTCCGGCGCTTCGGCGAAGCGCTACGCAGCATCATCGCCAAGCTGTCTTGAGCGAGCTGAATTGCTACGGCCTGACGCCGCGGCGTCAGGCGGCTTTCTTCTTCGCTAGCCTCGCCTTGATCGAGGCGACGTCGGCGCGCGGGGTCGCCGCGAACAGCGTCCTGGTGTAGCTGTGCTTGGGGTCGGCGAAGACCTCGTCGCGCGAGCCGTATTCGACCGCTTCGCCGAAATACATCACCATCACATCGTCGGCGATGTAGCGCACTACGGACAGATCGTGGCTGATGAAGACATAGGTCAGCTGGAACTCGTCCTGCAGGTCGGCGAGCAGGTTGAGCACCTGTGCCTGCACGGAAAGATCGAGCGCCGAGACCGGCTCGTCCAGCACCAGCAGGCTTGGGTTGAGCATCAGCGCACGGGCAATGGCAATGCGCTGGCGCTGGCCGCCCGAGAACATGTGCGGGTAGCGGTTGTAGTGCTCGTGACCGAGGCCGACCTTCTTCAGCATCTTCATCGCCAGGTCGCGCCGCTCGGCCGCCGGCTTGTCGGTGTTGATCAGCAGGGGCTCGCCCAGCACGTCGCCGATCTTCTGGCGCGGATTGAGCGATCCATAGGGGTTCTGGAAGACGATCTGCACCTTGCGGCGCATCTCTTTGGTCAATCCGCCCTTGGCGATGTCGACCTTGTTGCCGTCGATGAACAGGTCGCCTGACGTCGCCGGATCGATCAGCGTGATGATGCGGGCGAGCGTGGACTTGCCGCAGCCGCTTTCGCCGACGATGGCCAGCGTCTTGCCCTTGTCGACCTTGAACGAGACGCCCTTGACCGCGTGCACTGTGCGCGGCCCGGTGAACAGGCCACCACCGATATGGTAGTCGCGGACGATGTTCTTGCCTTCGAGGACCGTGGTGCTCATCAGGCGGCTCCAACTGCCGAAGGCGCCGGCTCGAACATCATGTCGGAAACGGTAGGCAGCCGGTCGCCGACGGCGTTCTCCGGCAGCGCCGACAAAAGCGCCCGCGTGTAATTGCTCTTCGGCGATTCAAACAGCGACAGCACGTCGGCCTCTTCCATCTTGCGGCCCTTGTACTGGACGATGACACGGTCGGCGGTCTCGGCCACCACGCCCATATTGTGGGTGATCATGATCAGGCCCATACCGTATTTGGCCTGCAGCGAAACCAGCAGATCGAGGATCTGCTTCTGGATGGTGACGTCGAGCGCCGTCGTCGGCTCGTCGGCGATCAGCAGCTTCGGATTGCAGGCGATGGCGATGGCGATCATGACGCGCTGGCATTGGCCGCCCGACATCTGGTGCGGAAACGAGCTAAGCCGTTCTTCCGGATCGGCGATGCCGACCAGCTTCATCAACTCGATGGCCCGCGCGCGCCGCTGAGCGCGATCCATACCCATATGGAAGCGCAGCACCTCCTCGATCTGGAAGCCGACGGTGAAGCACGGATTGAGGCTGGCGATCGGCTCCTGGAAGATCATCGAGATGTCCTTGCCGACGATCTTGCGGCGTTCGGACGGGCTGAGCTTCAGGAGATCGACGCCGTCGAAGGCCATGCGGTCTGCCTTGACGGTTGCGGTGTTGGGCAACAGGCCCATTACCGCGAGCATCGCCACCGACTTGCCGGAACCGGACTCGCCGACGATCGCCAGCACTTCGCGCGGCTCGATCGAGAGGTCGATGCCTTGCACGGCCATGAACGGTCCGGCCGCGGTGTCGAAGGAAACGGTGAGGTTCTTGATCTCGAGCAGAGGCATGCTCACGACCTCTTCAGCTTGGGGTCGAGCGCGTCGCGCAGGCCGTCGCCGATCAGGTTGATGGCGAAGACGGTGATCAGGATGGCGAGACCCGGGAAAGTAACCACCCACCAGGCACGCAGGATGAACTCGCGCGCTTCGGCCAGCATCGTTCCCCATTCCGGCGTCGGCGGCTGCGCGCCCATGCCGAGGAAGCCAAGGGCGGCTGCCTCGAGAATGGCGTTGGAGAAGGACAGCGTCGCCTGCACGATCAGCGGCGCGATGCAGTTGGGCAGGATGGTGACCAGCATCAGCCTGAGATGGCTGGCCCCGGCGACCTTGGCCGAGACGACATATTCGCGGGTCTTCTCGGCCATCACGGCGGCGCGGGTGAGCCGGGCGAAATGCGGCTGCAGCACGAAGGCGATGGCGATCATGGCGTTGACGAGGCCAGGGCCAAGCACCGCGACCAGCACCAGGGCCAGCAGCAGCGACGGGAAGGCCAGAATGATGTCCATGATGCGCATGATCAGCGTGTCGACCCAGCCTCGGCAGTAGCCGGCGAGCAGGCCGAGAATGACGCCTGAAATCAGCGCTGACGTGACGACGACGAAGCCGATGGCGAGCGAGAACCGCGAGCCGTAGATCAGGCGCGACAGCATATCGCGGCCGACAGCGTCGGTGCCGAGCAGGAACTGCGCGTTGCCGCCCTCCTGCCAGGCCGGCGGCGTCAGGAAGAAGTCGCGGAACTGATCGTCCGGCGAATGCGGCGCCAGCAACGGCGCGAAGATGGCGATCAGGATCAGCAGCGCAAAGACGAAGAGCCCGATCACCGCGCCCTTGTTGACGGAGAAGTAGTGCCAGAACTCGCCGAACATCTGCAGCCTGGCATCCTGTGGCTTGACGACGGTGGCGGCTTCGATGGTGGCTGGGCCTTCGTTGCTCATGTCAGTTGGCCCGGATGCGTGGGTTGATGACGGCGTAGAGCACGTCGACGATGAGGTTGACCGACATGACGATCAGCGCGATCAAAAGCAACCCGCCCTGCACGGTGAAATAGTCGCGCTTGGAAATGGCGTCGATCATCCATTTGCCGATGCCGGGCCAGGAGAAGATGCTCTCGGTCAGGATGGCGCCGGTCAAAAGCGTGCCGACCTGCAGACCGATGGTGGTGACGACCGGGATCAGCGCGTTGCGAAAGGCATGCAGCCCGATGACGCGGCGCGGCGCCAGGCCCTTGGCGCGCGCGGTCCGCACATAGTCCTCACCCAGCACTTCGAGCATCGCCGAGCGCGTCTGCCTGGCGATGACTGCGAGCGGGATAGTGCCGAGCACAATCGTGGGCAGGACGAGGTGCGACAGTGCCGAGCGGAACGCGCCCTTCTGCCCCGAGATCAGCGAATCGATGGTCATGAAGCCGGTCACCGGCTTGAAGAAATAGAGAAGGTCGATGCGGCCGGAAACCGGCGTCCAGTGCAGCGTGCCGGAGAACACGATGATCAGCAGCAGACCCCACCAGAAGATCGGCATGGAATAGCCCGCCAGCGCCGTGCCCATGGTCAGCTGATCGAACCAGGAGCCGCGGCGGATGGCGGCGAAGATGCCGGCGGCGACACCCAGGACAACGGCAAAGATCATGGCGAAGATGGCGAGTTCGACCGTTGCCGGGAAGCGCACCAGGAAATCCCTGAGCACCGGCGTCTTGGTGGAAAACGAGGTGCCGAAATCACCGCCGAGGATGTTCGTCAGATAGGTCAGGTATTGTTGCCATATCGGCAGGTCGAAACCGAACTGGTGCATGAGCGCCGAGTGACGTTCGGGCGACAGGCCGCGTTCGCCCGCAAGCACCAGCACCGGATCACCGGGCAGGATGCGCACGAAGCCAAAGGCGAGGATGGTTATCCCGATGAAGGTCGGGATGATGAGGGCGAGCTTGCCGAGGATATAACGCAGCATGGCGGGCGAGTGGGGGCGTCACATGGTGGCGCCCCCGTTTCGCAACCTTATTCGGCGATATCGACGCCGTCGAAGCGGTGGATACCGAGCGGATCCATCGCAAAGCCGGTGACGGTCTTCTGCATCGGCATGAACACCTTGGAGTGAGCGAGCGTCGCCCAGGGTGCCTGTTCCTTGAAGATGACCTGTGCCTGTTCATAGAGCTTGGTGCGCTCGGCCTGGTCCGAAACGGTCTTGGCCTTGTTGATGAGCGCATCGAAGTCCTTGTTGCACCATTCCGCGCGGTTGTTCGAACCGACGGAAGCGCAGCTCAGGAGCACGCCGAGGAAGTTGTCCGGATCGCCATTGTCGCCGGTCCAGCCGACGATGACAGCGCCGTCGTGATCGACCGCGGAAGCGCGCTTGAGGTATTCACCCCAATCGTAGCTGACGATCTCGACGGTGACGCCGACCTTGGCGAAATCCGCCTGGATCAGTTCGGCGGTACGGCGCGCATTCGGCATGTAGGGGCGCGACACCGGCATGGCCCAGACGTTCATCTTGAGGTCCTTGACGCCGGCTTCTTCAAGCAGCTTCTTGGCTGCATCCGGATCGTAAGGATCGTCCTTCACTTCCTTGTTGTAGGACCACATGGTCGGCGGGATCGGATTGATCGCCACCTGGCCGGCGCCCTGGAAGACGGCATCGATGATGGCCTTCTTGTTGATGGCCATGTTGAGCGCCTTGCGGACGCGCACGTCGTCGAACGGCTTCTGCTGGGTGTTGTACATCAGCGCGCCGACATTGAGGCCTTCCTGCTCCTCGACCTTCAGGTTCGCATCGGCCTGCAGGCCGGCGATGTCGGCCGGTGCCGGGTACGACATGATGTTGCATTCGCCGGCCTTGAGCTTCTGCGCGCGCACCGCCGGATCGGTGGTGATGGCGAAGACCAGATCGTCGATCTTCTGCTTGCCGCCCCAATAGTCCGGGTTGGCCTTGTAGCGGATGGCGGCGTCGGTCTGGTAGTCGACGAAGATGAACGGGCCGGTGCCGATCGGCTTCTGGTTGAACAGCTCAGGCGTCTTGTCGGCCTGCAGCTTGTCGGCATATTCCTTGGAGACGACCGAGGCGAAATCCATGCCCAGCGTCGGAATGAAGGTGATCGCCGGCTCCTTGAGGGTGAACTTCACCGTCAGGTCATCGACCTTCTCGACCTTGGTAATGTTGTCGCCGAACTGGTCATTGTAATACTGGTAGGCAATGCCCGGAATGTACTGGAACCAGGGGCCGTTCTTGTCGACCTGGCGTTCGAACGAGAACACCACGTCGTCGGCGTTGAAGTCGCGCGTCGGGGTGAAATAGTCGGTTGCGGCGAACTTGACGCCCTTGCGCAGCTTGAAGACATATTCCTTGCCATCGTCGGAGATCGTCCAGCTCTCGGCCAGGCCCGGCGAGGTCGTCGTCTTGCCGTGATCGAATTCGACAAGGCGGTTGAAGACGGTGCGCGATGACGCGTCGAACGTCTGGCCTGCGGTATACGGCGCCGGATCGAAACCTTCCGGCGAAGCTTCCGCGCAGTAGACCAGAGTTTTCGCATTGGCCATGCCGCTCAGGACGCTTGCAGCCAGCAACGCGGCTGCAAAAGTCAGCTTCTTATTCATTGAGCACTCCCTGATGTTCTTCCAAGCCCCTCTATCAGGCTCGCGAAGCGCGCATATAAGCACCGTTTTTCCGGCTTTGGAACACCCCGTTTGCTTACCCCGCGGGAAGCAGGAAAAAAATCCGCTATTTTGCCAAATTGCAGAAAAAATTAGCAGTTTCTTCCATTCACGAGATTATTAACAACCGAATTTTTTTATTGATCGCCAAGCTGACGATATAAATGTTCCCGGCGCTTCCGAGCGGCCGAGGGATACGCCAGGACACCGCCTGGGAGCGCTGGCGGCGGCAAAGACTTTCGACGGCAAATCTTTCGCCATGTTGCCGCAAGGGCAAGACTTGCACGGTCACCAACGGAGGCAATACATAGGGTGTAGCGGCCGCAGCGGAGGGCGTCCTTGTCAATTCAGGGGCGAGCGCGGCGCGGATGAACAAGACTTGTCCAGGGAGGAACGGTTGGCAAAAGCATCAAGGACGACGGCGCCGGTGAAAGCGGGAGCCAAGGCGCCGTCGAAAGCAGCCGGTACTGCCAAGCCGAAAGCACCCGTTTCCAAAGCCGCCACGCCGAAGGCGGCCGCGGCGCCCGTAAGGGCAAGCACAAGGCCAGTGGTGAAAGCCCCGGCCAAGGCTGCGGCCGGAAAGACGGCGTCGGGAAATAAAGCGGGGGCGGCAAAGCCCGCTGCCAGGCCGGCGTCGAAAGCCGCCGCGGCGATGAAGACCCCACCGGCGGCAAGGCCGGCCGACGCCACCGCCAACCGATTGCCGAAAACGCTGACGGCGCTGGCCGCCGGCTTGCCGGAAAAGCCGTGGCTCAAGAGCTATCCGAAAAACGTGCAGGCCGAGATCGGCGCCCTGCCCTACAGCTCGATCGGCGATTTCCTCGTCGCCGCCTGCAAGCAGTTTTCCGCGCAGCCGGCCTTCACCTGCATGGACAAGTCCATCAGCTACACCGATGTCGAGCGGCTGTCGGCGGCCTTCGGCGCCTACCTGCAATCGAAGGGCCTGCAGAAAGGCGCGCGCGTCGCGCTGATGATGCCGAACGTGCTGCAATATCCGGTGGCGATGATGGCGATCTTGCGAGCGGGTTATGTGGTGGTGAACATCAATCCGCTCTACACGCCGCGCGAACTCGAACACCAGTTGAAGGATTCCGGTGCGCAAGCCATCGTCATCCTGGAAAACTTCGCCAACACCTTGCAGGCGGTGATCGCCAGGACCGCGGTCAAGCATGTGGTGGTCGCCGCGATGGGCGACATGCTTGGCGGCCTGAAGGGCACGATCGTCAATTTCGTCGTGCGCCGCGTGAAGAAGATGGTGCCGGCATGGTCCTTGCCCGGCCATGTCAAGTTCAATGCCGCCATGAAGGCCGGCGCCGGCATGGGCTTCAAGCCGGCCAAGGTGGAAGCCGACGATGTCGCCTTCCTGCAATATACGGGCGGCACCACGGGCGTGTCGAAGGGCGCCACACTGCTGCACAGAAACGTGCTCGCCAACGTCGCGCAGAACGCGCAGTGGATGGAGGACGCCTACACGATCAAGCCGAAACCGGCGCACCCCAACTTTATCTGCGCGCTGCCGCTCTATCATATTTTCGCGCTGACCGTGAACGCGCTGATGGGCATGCAGCAAGGCGCCCGCAATGTGCTCATTCCCAATCCGCGCGACATTCCCGGCTTCGTCAAGGAATTGCAGAAATATCCGGTGCACATCTTTCCCGGCCTCAACACGCTGTTCAACGCGCTGCTCAACAATGAGGATTTCCGCAAGCTCGACTTCAAGCCGCTGGTGCTGACGCTGGGCGGCGGCATGGCGGTGCAGAAGGGCGTCGCCGAACGCTGGAAGACGCTGACTGGTTGTTCGGTCACCGAAGGCTACGGCCTCTCGGAAACCTCGCCGGTGGCCACCGCCAACAAGTTCACCGCCGGCGACTTCACCGGCACCATCGGCTTGCCGCTGCCCTCGACCGAGATCGCCATCCGCGACGACGACGGCAACAATTTGCCGCTCGGCGAGGTCGGCGAGGTCTGCATCCGAGGACCGCAAGTGATGGCGGGCTACTGGAACCGGCCCGATGAGACCGCCAAGGTGATGACCAAGGATGGCTACTTCAAATCCGGCGACATGGGCTTCATGGACGAGCGCGGCTACACCAAGATCGTCGACCGCAAGAAGGACATGATCCTGGTTTCGGGCTTCAATGTCTATCCGAACGAGCTCGAGGAAGTCGTGGCGATGCATCCGGGCGTGCTCGAAGTGGCGGCGGTCGGCGTGCCGGACGAGCATTCGGGCGAGGTGCCGAAACTGTTCGTGGTCAAGAAGGATCCGGCGCTGACCGCGGAGACGCTCACCGCCTTCTGCCGCGAGAACCTGACCGGCTACAAGCGGCCCAAATACATAGAATTCAGGACCGAGTTGCCGAAGACGCCGGTCGGCAAGATCCTGCGGCGAGCACTGCGCGAATGATTGCAGCCGGCGGCGCGGATGCCGTAAATGCACCTTGCCGTCCTGACCCGGCAGAATTCATCAGAACGAACATGCGCCTCGCCCCGGTGCCGTCGGTGCCTGAGATCCAGCTTTATACACCGCATCCGGCCAGTGGCCTGAGACGGCTCATAGATCCGCACCAAAGCGCTGGCGACGATGACGACACGATCGAGGCGGACAACGATGGACCCGAGCCGCAGCCGCCTTACTGGGCTTATGTGTGGGCCGGCGGCGCGGTGATTGCGCGCCACATACTGGATCATCCGCAAACGGTAGCCGGCCGCCGCGTGCTCGACCTCGGCGCCGGTTCGGGTCTTGTCGGCATTGCCGCCGCCAAGGCTGGGGCACGCGAAGTCATCGCCGCAGAGATCGACCGCAACGGCGTTGCCGCGCTCGCTCTAAACGCGGCGGCCAACGGTGTCGCCATCACCGTGATCGGAGACGACATCACCAGGGGTCCGCCGCCGGCCGTCGACCTCGTGCTTGCAGGCGATGTCTTCTACAGCCAAGGCGTCGCCGACCGCGTCATGCCTTTTTTCGAACGCTGCCTGAATGCCGGCATCGAGGTCCTGGTCGGCGATCCTAGCCGCGCCTATCTGCCACGATCACGGCTGCGCCTGCTCGCCGAACATAAGGTGCCGGATTTCGGCCAGGCGAAAGACAGCGCGCTGCAGCCAAGCGGCGTCTTTCGCTTCGAAGGCTGACGAGGCGGCCGCGTCTACCGACGGGATCAGATCGTCTCCTTGACCCGCGCCGAGAGAAAATCCGGCAGATCGGCAACGGAATCCAGGATGGCGTCGGCAATGCCGGCCAGCGATTCGCGGGTTCCGGTGCCGGAGAGCACGCCGACCGCCAGCCCGCAGCCGCCGGCACGCGCCATTTCGAGGTCGTGGCGGTTGTCGCCGACCATGGCGATTTCCGCCGGCCTGAGGCCGGTGAGATCGCTGAAGGCCAGGATCGTGTCGGGCGCCGGCTTCGGATTGGCCACCGCGTCGTAGCCATAGGCCGCGTCGAACAATTGGGCGACGCCGAGCGTGACAAGCGTCTTTTCCGCGCCGCTGGTCGAATCGTTGGTGGCGACGCCAAGCCGGTAGGACTTCCTGTGCAGTGCCGTCAGCGTGTCGACGATGCCCGGCAGCGCCACGGCCATCGCCGAGCCTTGCACCGAGGTGATCTCGTTGAAGCGGGCGACCGCCAGCATCTGATCCTCGTTGGAGAGGCGCGGAAACCACAATTCGACGACGTCGAGATTGGTGCCGGAGGCAAATATCGAGTCAGGCTTAAAGCGCTTGTTGGCGAAATCGAAGCCGGCGGCGGCCAGCAGCCTGTCGGCTTTCCAGCGATCGCCTTCGGACGCATCCATGGCCATGAAGTCGGCAACGCCGAGCCAGGTGGCGTTGAAGTCGACAAGCGTGCCGTCCTTGTCGAACAATATTCCCTTGATGTCTGCCAAGCTTTTCACTCCGAGCCACGCAAATGGTGGATGAATCCCACAAGGCCTGCGGTCGATGCGTCCCGCTTGGCGGCACTTTCCTTGCCCTCTACGACAGGCAGAAGGCCGGTGGCCAGTTCCTTGCCGAGTTCGACGCCCCACTGGTCGAAGGAGTTGATGTTGAACAGCGTGCCCTCGACGAAGACGCGGTGCTCGTAGAGCGCGATCAGCCGGCCGAAGGTGCGCGGGTCGAGTTTGCGGTAAAGGATGGTCACCGAGGGGCGATTGCCGGAGAAGACGCGGTGCGGGGCTATCTTGTCGACCTCGGCCGGCTTCATGCCCTTGGCCAGCATCTGGGCGCGGGCTTCGTCCAGCGTGCGGCCCTTCATCAGCGCTTCCGACTGCGCCAGGCAGTTGGCGAGCAGCAGATCGTGCTGGTGCTTGAGATCGGGCTCGTGGCCGACGGCCGCGGCGAGGAACTCGACCGGGATGAAATCGGTGCCTTGGTGCAGCAGCTGGAAGAAGGCATGCTGGCCGTTGGTGCCGGGTTCGCCCCAGACAAGCGGTCCGGTCGGCGTCGTTGCCGCCGTGCCTTCGAGGGTGACGCTCTTGCCGTTCGATTCCATGTCGAGCTGCTGCAGATAGGCGGGCAATCTGGACAGGCGCTGGTCGTAAGGGATGACGGCGCGCGCCGGGTAACCGCAGATGACGCGATGCCACCAGCCGACCAGCCCCAGCAGCGCCGGCAGGTTCTCCTGCACCGGTGCGGTACGGAAATGCTCGTCCATCTCATGCGCGCCATCGAGGAAGGCGCGAAAATTCCGCGGGCCGACAGCGATCATCACCGGCAGGCCGATGGCGCCCCAGAGCGAATAGCGGCCGCCGACCCAATCCCAGAAGCCGAAGACGCGATCGGGCGCGATGCCGAACTTGGCGACCAGATCGAGCGCAGTGGACACGGCGGCGAAGTGCTTGCCGACCGCTTCCTTGCCGAGCGCCTTCTGCACCCAGTCGCGCGCCGTCTGCGCATTGGTCATCGTCTCGACGGTGGTGAAGGTCTTGGAAGCGATGATGAAAAGCGTGGTCTCGGCGGACAGCCCCTTCAGCGTGTCGTGGATATGGGCGCCGTCGATGTTGGAAACGTAATGCGCGCGCGGCCCGTCATGATAGGGCGCCAGCGCCAGCGTCGCCATGGCCGGGCCGAGATCGGAACCGCCGATGCCGATGTTGACGATGTCGGTGATCTTCTTGCCGGTGGCGCCGGCCGCCTTGCCGGAGCGCACGGCATCGGCAAAGGCGCCCATGGCGTCGAGCACGGCGATGACGTCAGCCTTGACATCCTGGCCATCGACGGTGACGCCCTTGCCGGTCAGGTTGCGCAGCGCCGTGTGCAGCACGGCACGGTCCTCGGTGACGTTGATCTTCTTGCCGGCGAACATGGCGGCGCGACGAGCTTCGAGATCGGCGGCCAGGGCGAGCTTTTCCAGCAGTTCCATGGCGGTCGCATCGACCGCGCATTTCGACCAGTCGAGCAGCAGATCGCCATCGGTGGCGGAGAATTCCACGAACCGCTTGGGATCGGCGGCGAAGGCCTGGCGCATGCTGGCGGGCGCTGCAGCGCGGTGATCGCGCAAGGCGGCGAGCTGTTTTTGAAAGGACGATTGATCCACTGCCAAACTCCGAGACCTCGAGCCATCATTACGGACCGGATGTTTCCGGCGCGTGTCGTCGCGACAATCTATCGGGCCGAACTCCACCCGTTTCAATGCGCAGCGATGACGCACAGAGTCACGCAACTATGCCGCGGCGCAGCATCAAAATGGCGTGAAGGATCACTGGCATAAATCCCAACGATCAGAAAAATTGATTGGCGCAACCCCTTGTGCCACGGTTACGTTCGGCTGGTCCAGCCAAGCGAAAAAGGCTGGCCATCGAGGAAATCTCCCATGCCACAGCGAAACGACACGGCGATATGGTCCGGCCTGTTCCGGATTTCGGCTGAATCCGGCCAAACCCTGCAAGCGCAGATCCGCCAAGCCATCGTGGCCGCCATTCTGGACCGCCAGATCGCCGCTTCGATGCCGCTTCCTTCCTGCCGGATCCTGGCCGAAAAACTTGGCGTGGCGCGCGGAACCGTGGTGCTGGCGTTCCAGCAGCTCGTCGACCAGGGTTTCCTGGTGGCGCGCGAGCGGCGTGGACATTTCGTCAATCCCGATGTGCTGGCGACACCGGCCAAGCCGCACCAGAAGGCGCCCGACCAGGCCAACGAGATCGACTGGAAGGCACGCCGCAAGATCTTCGCCAGCGACATGCCGCCGCCGGCCAAGCACGAGAACTGGATCAAGTCGTCCTACCCCTTCGTCTACGGCCAGTTCGATCCGGCGCTGTTCCCTACCGCCGAATGGCGCGAGTGCAACCGCATGGCGCTGGCGGTGTTGGAAATCCGCAACTGGGCGTCCGACATGGTCGACCGTGACGATCCGCTGCTGATCGAGCAGATCCAGGCGCGGCTCCTGCCCCGGCGCGGCATCTTCGCCAATCCCGACGAGATCATCGTCACGTTGGGCGCCCAGAACGCGCTCTACATGCTGGCGACGCTGCTGATGTCCAAAGGCTCCAAGGTGGCGATGGAGGACCCCGGCTACCCCGACGCCCGCTCGATCTTCCGCCTTGCGGGCGCGGAGATACAGCCGGTGCCGGTCGACCAGTCCGGCATCGTAACCGCTTCTATTCCCAATGATTCCGGCTTCGTCTTCGTCACGCCCAGCCATCATTGCCCGACCATGGTGCCGTTGTCGGCTGAGCGGCGGCAGGATCTTCTGGCGCGAGCCAACCGCTACAACCAGATCATCATCGAGGATGGCTATGACAGCCAGCTTCTCGACGAGGCACCGCAGCAAGCGCTGAAGAGCCTCGATCGCTCCGGCCGCGTGGTCTATGTCGGCTCGATGTCCAAGACGCTGGCTCCCGGCCTGCGGCTCGGCTACATCGTGGCGTCCGCGGGACTGATCGCGGAACTCAGGGCGCTGCGCCGCTTCATGCTGCGTCATCCGCCGGCGAACAACCAGCGCGCCGTCGCGCTGTTCCTGTCGCTCGGCCACCACGAGGCGCTGGTGCGGCGGCTGTCGTCGGCCTTCGACGAACGGCGCAAGCGGCTGGTCCATGCGATTTCCGCCTTCCTGCCGGAATGGCGCTCGACCGATTCGGCCGGCGGCACGTCGCTGTGGCTCGAAGGGCCGCGCGGCACCGATTCGCGCGGGCTGGCCGAGGCAGCGGCCTCGCGCAGCGTCATCATCGAGCCAGGCGACCGTTTCTTCGATCGCACTGAAAAGCCTTCGCGTTTCATGCGGCTGGGCATCTCGTCGATCGCACTGCAGCACATCGAGCCAGGCATTCGCGAACTGGCCACGGCCGCCGGACGCAGACCCGCAGCCGCCTGATCCATCGTTGATCTCTCGTGACCGGAGCCGCTCGCAGCGGCTCCGGTATTTTAGTTCTGGCACATGGAACTGGGCCAGCTGGCCCATAGGATGGGCCAGTGCCGGCGGCATAGTCGGCGTCAGGGGAAGAAGCAGGCCGATGGTGGACCAACCGCCACGAGTTCCTGCCGACGAAGGTGGAGTGCTTCCATGCCAGTGGCTGTCGAACAGCAGGACACGCCGGCGAACCGTCGTCCACAACGCTCCGGTCTTCGCGAAACAGGACATGCCATGCGATCATCTCCCCTAGTGGAGGATACCAGACCACAGCACAAGGCCATCGAGGGCGGCGGCTACGGGCCGCTGCGCGGGGATGACCGCGAGCGTATCCACGAAGGCGTGCTGACGCTTCTGGAGACAGTGGGTTTCGCCAACGCCATTCCTTCCTGCATAAAGGTACTGACCAAGGTGGGGGCGGTCCATGGCGACGATGGCCGGGTCCGCTTTCCGCGCGCGCTCGTGCTCGACACCATCAAGCGGGCGGCACGACATTTCACACTTCATGGCCAGGCCCCCAGGCACGACATGGTGGTCCAGGGCAAGCGCGTGCACTACGGCACGGCAGGCATCGCCGTGCACCTGGTGGATATCGAAAAGCGCGAGTACCGCGAGTCCAAGCTGCAGGATATTTATGATGCCGCCCGCATCGTCGATGGGCTGGACAACATCCATTTCTTCCAGCGGCCGATGGTGGCGCGCGACATCGCCGATCCGCTCGAGATGGATTTCAACACGCTTTATGCCTGTGTGATGGGAACATCGAAGCACGTCGGAACATCCTTCACCGTGCGTGAGAACGTGAAGCCTGCGCTTGAAATGCTGTACGCCATCGCCGGCGGCGAGGAGAATTTCCGCGCCCGGCCATTCGTTTCCAACTCCAACTCATTCGTCGTGCCGCCGATGAAATTCGCCGAGGATGCCTGCGGCGTGCTTGAGGCCTGCGTTGAAGGCGGCATCCCGATCCTGCTGCTGTCGACCGGCCAGTCCGGCACCACGGCACCCGCGGCGATGGCCGGCGCCGTCGTGCAGGCGGTGGCCGAAGTGCTGGCCGGCCTGGTCTATGTCAACGCGCTCAAGCCCGGCCATCCGGCGATCTTCGGCGCCTGGCCGTTCATGTCGGACCTGCGCACCGGCGCCATGGCGGGCGGGTCGGCCGAGCAGTCGGTGGCAACGGCGGCCTGTGCCCAGATGGCGCAATTCTACGACCTGCCCGGCGGCTCCGCCGCCGGCATGACTGATTCGAAATTGCCCGATATTCAGTCCGGCTACGAAAAAGGCATCACCAATGTGATGGCCGGCCTCTCCGGCCTCAACCTCGTCTACGAGGCGGCCGGCATGCATGCCTCGCTGCTCGGCTTCTGCCTGGAGAGCCTGGTCATCGACAACGACATGCTCGGTCATTGCCTGGGCTGCGCGCGTGGCATCGACGTGACCGACGAGGCCCTGTCGATCGACAGCATCGCCGAGGTCTGCCTCAAGGGTCCGGGCCACTATCTCGACAACGAACAAACGCTCAAGCTGATGCAGACCGAGCACTTCTATCCCGCCCTCGGCGATCGTTCCTCGCCGAAGGAATGGAACGAAAAGGGCCGGCCTGATATATTGCTGCGTGCGATCACCGAGAAGAAACGCATTCTTGCCGAACGATTTCCGCGCCATGTGCCAAAACAGGTCGACGACAGATTGCGTGCCCGTTTCGGCAACCTGATCCACCTGCCGCGCACGCAAATGGGCGGCTGACCGGAGACGAGTTCGTGCAGCCATGCAGCCACCACCCAGGATCAACCATCGGGCAGAACGACAAATGAGTGTGCATCCTATCCAGCAAGCCCACACAGACGGCGACGCGATCGATCGGCTGGTGGCATCTCATCGGCCAGGTCACGGCCTGGTGCGTGCCTTCTATCATGACCAGGCAATCTTCGAGCGCGACATGGAACGTGTCTTTCGCCGCCACTGGCACTGCCTGGCCCATGCCAGCGTCATCGCGAACCCGGGCGATTTCGAGCTGTTCAAACTGGGCGACGAGGCGGTCATCCTGACACGCGGCATGGATGGCACCGTGCATGCCATGCTCAATGTCTGCCGCCACCGCGGCGCCGAGGTCTGCACCAAGGAAAAGGGCAACGCGAAGATGTTCGTGTGCCCCTACCACGCCTGGAGCTATTCCAATGACGGCTCATTGCGCGCTGCCCGCCTGATGCCGAAGGATTTCGACCGCTCGGCGCACGGGCTGAAGAAGCTTCATGTCCGCGTCGCCTCCGGGCTGGTCTTCATTTCCTTCGCCGAGACGCCGCTCGATTTCGATCCGATCGAACAGTCGCTGCGCACGAGTTGCGGCCAATATGGCTGGGGCGACGCCAAGGTGGCGTATCGTCAGTCCTATCCGCTCGACGCCAACTGGAAGCTCGCCGTCGAGAACTATGTCGAATGCTACCATTGCGGACCGGCGCATCCGGAATATTCGCAGACGCATGCGCTGGAAAAACCGGCCGAGATGATCGAGCAGCTCAATGCGGCGATGGAGCAGCGCACCTGCGCGCTCGGCATCGAGATCGGCAGCGCCAACCGCTGGCAGAACTCGGCGGCCGGTCAGGAAGCAATCGACACCTTCCGCTACGCGCTCTATGACGGCGTTTCGAGCGGCAGCCAGGACGGCTCTCCGGTGGCCCCGCTGATGGGCCGCTTCACCGACTATGACGGTGGCGTCACTTCCATCCATCTCGGCGGCACGACCTTTCTCGTCTGCTATCCCGATCACGGCATGATCTACCGATTCATCCCGAAAACGGCTGGTACATGCGAGATGGAACTGATCTGGCTGGTGCGCGGCGACGCGGTCGAGGGTCAGGATTACGATCTGGAGAAGCTGACCTGGCTATGGAAGGTCACCACCGACGAAGACAAGAAGATCATCGAGCACACCGCGCGCGGCGTGCGCTCGCACTATTTCGTGCCCGGACCTATCGCGCCGATGGAATACAACGAACTGCGCTACATCGGCTGGTATCTCGAGGAGATCAGCCGGGCCTGAACGGTTCGGCTGCCTTAGGAGGATCAGGCAGATCTTGCCTTTCGCGTCATTCCGCGCTGAGCCCGTATCGGTCGACGACTTCGGGGTTGATGAGCTTGGCATGCAGTGTCATCAGCACGATCTGCGCGTCGAGGCTGTCGCCGGTTTCAAGCGCCGCCTCGATGCGGCGCTCGGCTTCCAGCGTCCGCTGATGGCCATTGGCTTGCTCGAAGGTTTCGGGACCCGCGATGCAATAGCTGCATAATTGTGCCACCGACGCATAGGTACCCCGTGGCGGCTCGTCGGGCCAGCGATCCTTCATGAGATTGACCAGGGTAAGCTTCACGCCCTCCGGCACAAGGGCTGGATGCAGATCCGCGCCGCGCAATGCATCGTCGAGCTGCCTCAAGTCGCCCGAGCGGCCGAACATTCCGAGGAAGCCGAGGGAAGAGCGCCGTCCGGCCATGATGTTTCCTTCCGTTCCAGCCCACTTAGGTGGTGGGCAAGCGAATTACAAAGGCGGTGCTATCTAACCAGCCGCCGCCAGCAAGACCCCTGCAAGGGCGGATAGCGCGAGTGTCGGCAGCATGCCGATCTTCAGCTTCAGGATGGCGATCATGGCGGCACCCGAAAGCAAGGCCGCACGCCAGTCGATCGACGAAAGCACCGGCACATTCATGCCAAGACCCGTCGCATGCACCTCACGGAAGATGACGTGCAAGCCAAACCATAGGGCCAGATTCATAATCACCCCGACAATTGCGGCGGTGATCGCGCCCAGTGCGGCCGACAGTGCCTTGTTGCCGCGCAACGCCTCGATGTAGGGCGCCCCGAGGAATATCCAGAAAAAGCAGGGCGTGAACGTCACCCACAGGGTGAGCAACGCCCCCAGCGATCCGGCAAGCAACGGGTCCAGCGAGCCGGAGTGGCGGAACGCGGCGATGAAGCCGACGAACTGCAGCACCAGGATGAGCGGCCCCGGCGTCGTTTCGGCAAGCCCAAGGCCATCAACCATTTCACCAGGGGCCAGCCAGCCGAAGGACTGGACGGCTGCCTGCGCGACATAGGCAAGCACCGCATAGGCGCCACCGAAGGTGACGACAGCCATGAGACTGAAGAACCGGCCTATCTCGGTCCAGACGCTTGCAGAGCCGGTGAACCACCAGATCAAAAGAACAGGCCCGAGCCAGAGCGGCAGCCAGATGGCGACGGTGCGCGGCGCATGCCATTTGGTCGGTTTGACATGGGCGAGTTCGCCGCGTTCGAACATCAGGTCGACCGCTCCCTTGAAGTCGGCAACATCGTCCTTGCCATGGGCCGAGCCGGAAAACAGGCCGGGAGCAATGCGATCCCCCAGCCATCCCGTCAGGCCGGCGAACAAGACGATGAGCGGAAACGGCACATTCAACGCATAGATGGCGATGAACGCCGCGACCGCGATCGACACCATGACCCGGTTCTTGAGGGCGCGCCGTCCGATCCGGATCACCGCCTCGATGACGATGGCAAGCACCGCCGCCTTCACCCCGAAAAACAGCGCCGCGACGAGTGGCATGTCGCCGTAGAGCATGTAAAGGCTGCTCAAGACGAGCATGACCAGCGCGCCCGGCACGACGAACAGGATGCCGGCGACAAGGCCGCCGATCGTCCTGTGCAGCAGCCAGCCGACATAGATGGCGAGTTGCTGGGCTTCCGGGCCAGGCAGCAACATGCAGTAGTTCAACGCGTGCAGGAAGCGCTGTTCACCGATCCAGCGCCGGTCCTCGACCAGCTCCTTGTGCATCAGCGCGATCTGCCCGGCAGGTCCGCCGAAGCTGAGCAATCCGATCCTCGCCCAGACCTTCGTGGCTTCCGCGAAGGTCGGCGCAGCCGGCGGCTCGACGGCCACCGCCTTGTTGTCGGGGACAAGAATGGTCATGACGGCTTACCCGCAGCGGGCCAGTTGTGCGTTTCTTCGGTGGCGTCGCGACACCAGCGGAAGAACGCGTCGTAGAGCAGCATGCCTGCTTCCAGTTGTTCCAGATCGTCGCGGTACATACGCGACAGACCCAGCGAGGCAGCCAGAAAACCGGCCGCCTGGGGCACCAAGTCGAGGCTTGCGGTGTCGGCCGCGCGCACGATTACGGCGAGGCGATCGAGCGCCTCGGATTCCAACCCGAACTCCTCGATCATCGTGTCGAAGGTGCAGCGTTCGCCACGATGGCTCCAGAACACATTGTCGATGTCGAACGGCACGGCCTGAAAGCGGTCGGCAACAGCCAATACTTCAGCGGGCTCGACAAACAGGAACACCGCGTCGGGGTCGAGGAAACGCCGGATCAGCCATGGGCAAGCGATGCGGTCGACCTTCGGGCGCGATCGCGTCACCCAGACGGTGGCGCCCTTTTCATTGCGCGGCGGCATTTTGGCGGTGCGGACCAGAAGTCCCCCGGCATCGCGCCAGGCCTCAAACCCGCTTTCAAGGGATTCGGCTGATATCCCCTCATGGCGCAGCCATGCAACGACGCCTTGCGAGAGCTTTTGCCCCTTCTGGCATACGACGGCCACCGGCTTGCCGGCGAATGCGGCCGCCCAGGTCGAAACGGTTTTGAAATCGCGCCGGCACGAAGCCGGCAACAGGCGCGGGTCGGCGTCGAAATCGTCATCGATGCGAACATCGATAATGACAGGCGCGCCCGGCAGACCGATGAGCCGGGACAGTTGCGATACAGTGATAGCGGTTGTTGACGGCATGGCGTCCACCTCCTGGAAGAGAAGCTTGGACGCGAACGTTGGGCTGACGCCTCACGGGGTCGTCGCGATGCACCCCTTGTCATGATGGTGGATTTGTTGGGCGCGCTTGTCAAGGACGGTGACCGTTCTCGACCTACCCGGCAACACGCTGACCGGAAAACCGACGGCGGCTTGATTTGATCAAGCCGCCATCCGTCGATCCAGAATCAATGATTGTCCCCGGAGCAATCAGTGATTGTCCCCGGAGCAATCAGTGATTGTCTCTGGGGACACCGCTGGTGTGCGCGACATCCTGGTATTTCACCGCCGGCTTCAGCACCATTCCCTCCGAGAACTGCGCGACCATGCCGCGCTGGATCTCCTGCCAGGGCGTCTGGTGCTTGGGATAGTGGAAGCCGCCATTGTTCTGCAACTCGGCGCGGCGCCGGGTGATCTCGTCGTCGGTGACGAGGATGTCGGCCGTGCCCTTGCGCAAGTCGATGCGGACCCGGTCGCCCGTCTTGAGCAGCGCCAGTCCGCCGCCGATCGCGGCTTCCGGCGAGGCGTTGAGGATCGACGGCGAACCCGACGTGCCCGACTGGCGGCCGTCACCGATGCAAGCGAGCGCGTGGATGCCCTTCTTGATGAGATAGGCCGGCGGCTGCATGTTGACGACCTCGGCACCGCCGGGATAGCCGACCGGGCCGGCGCCGCGCATGAACAGGATGGTGTGTTCGTCGATGCCTTGCGCCGGGTCGTCGATGCGGGCGTGGTAATCCTCCGGCCCATCGAAAACCATGGCGTTGCCTTCGAAAGCCTCGGGATCCTTGGGGTTGGAGAGATAGCGTTCGCGGAATTCCGGCGAGATGCCGCTGGTCTTCATGATCGCCGAATCGAACAGATTGCCCCGAAGATTGATGAAGCCGGCATTGGCCTTCAGCGGCTTGGCGACAGAGCGGATGACGTCGGGATTTTCGTTGGCGACGCCCTCGCTATTCTCACCGATCGACTTGCCGTTGACGGTGCGCGCGCCGGGATGCGGCAACAGCCCGCCCTTCATCAGTTCGGCGATGACCGCCGGCACGCCGCCGGCATGGTGGTAGTCCTCGCCAAGGTATTCGCCCGTCGGCTGCAAATTGACCAGTAGCGGCACATTGAGGCCGACCGTCTGCCAGTCGTCATTGTCGAGCTTGACTCCGAGGTGGCGCGCGATGGCGTTGAGATGGATCGGCGCGTTGGTCGAGCCGCCAATGGCCGAATTGACGACGATAGCGTTCTCGAAAGCTTCTCTCGTCATGATGTCGGACGGCTTCAGATCCTCATGCACCATCTCGACGATGCGCTTTCCGGTCTCATAGGAAATCTGGCCGCGCTCGCGGTAGGGCGCGGGAATCGCGGCCGAGCCCGGCAACTGCATGCCAAGCGCTTCGGCCAGCGAGTTCATCGTGGTGGCGGTGCCCATGGTGTTGCAATAACCGGTGGACGGCGCCGACGAGGCGACGATGTCCATGAACTCGTCATAATCGATCTCGCCGGCCGACAGGCGCTGGCGCGATTCCCAGACGATGGTGCCGGAGCCGGTGCGCTTGCCCTTGTGCCAGCCATTGAGCATCGGCCCGACCGACAGCGCGATCGCCGGGATGTTGACGGTGGCCGCCGCCATCAGCAGCGCCGGCGTCGTCTTGTCGCAACCGATGGTGAGCACGACGCCATCGAGCGGATAGCCGTAGAGCACTTCGACAAGGCTGAGATAGGCAAGGTTGCGGTCAAGTGCCGCGGTGGGGCGCTTGCCGGTCTCCTGGATCGGATGGCAGGGGAATTCGAAAGGAATGCCGCCCATCGAGACGATGCCTTCGCGCACACGCTTGGCGAGTTCGATATGGTGACGGTTGCAAGGCGACAGATCCGAGCCGGTCTGTGCGATGCCGATCAGCGGCTTGCCGGACATCAGTTCGGCGCGCGTCAGGCCGTAATTGAGATAGCGCTCGAGATAGAGCGCCGTCATGCCCGGATTGTCGGGATTGTCGAACCACTCCTGCGAGCGAAATTTTTTCTTGTGGGTGGGGGCGCCTGCCATCATGGTCTCCGTATTTGTAAGACAAATCGATATGGCAACGCGCGGGAGCAGGCAAGAGGGCGTGCGGTCGCAACCGGACTTTGGTGCGATAGACACGCACCAAGCCGTGCGTTACGGGTTCCGACAGTCTTGTCCGGGAGGTTTTCATGGCTTTGGTGATCGAAGGCGAGGAGCGCATTGCCGCACCGCTGCAAAAAGTGTGGGAAGCGCTGAACGATCCCGAGGTCTTGAAGGCGACCATTCCCGGCTGCCAGAGCCTGGAGATGAAGTCGCCGACCGAGATGGCGGCAACCGTGGTGGTGAAGATCGGACCGATCAAGGCGACATTCAACGGCGAAGTGACGCTGAAGAACCTGAAGCCGCCGCACTCCTACACCATCCAGGGCGAAGGCAAGGGCGGCATTGCCGGCTTCGCCAAGGGTGGCGCCGACGTGACGCTGACGGCAGATGGACCTGACGCCACGGTATTGAACTACGCGGCCAAGGCCGATGTCGGCGGCAAGATCGCCCAGCTCGGCAGCCGCCTGATCGAATCGACCTCGAAGAAACTGGCCGGACAGTTTTTTTCGTCGTTCGGCGAAAAGGTCGGCGGCTGAGCCCTCAAGCGGGCATCACTCGAACACAATACTCGGCACCGCCGCTGCCGCCGCGCCACGCTCTTCATTGACCCGGTCCCAGACCTTCGAAGCGATGTCGCGATAGATTTTCGCCTCGGCGCCGTCGGGCTTCGAGACGACAACCGGCGTGCCGGCATCCGAGCTTTCGCGAATGCCCATCTCGAGCGGCACTTCGCCAAGGAAGGTGACGCCGAGACGCTCGGCCTCGCGGCGCGCGCCGCCATGACCGAAGATATCGTAGCGCTTGCCGGTGTCCGGGGCGATGAAATAGCTCATGTTCTCGACGATGCCGAGCAACGGCACGTCGACCTTCTTGAACATGTTGAGGCCTTTTCGCGCGTCGATCAGGGCCAGATCCTGGGGCGTCGAGACGATGACAGCGCCGGCCAGCGGCACCTGCTGGGCCATGGTCAGTTGCGCGTCGCCGGTACCGGGCGGCATGTCGACGACGAGCACGTCGAGACGGCCCCATTCGACCTCGCGCAGCATCTGCGTCAGCGCCGACATCACCATCGGGCCGCGCCAGATCATCGGCGTTTCCTCGTCGACGAGGAAACCCATCGACATCACCTTCAGGCCGTAATTCTCCATCGGTTTCAAGATCTTGCCGTCGACGGTCTGCGGCCGTCCGTGGATGTTGAGCAGCCTGGGCATGGACGGTCCGTAGATGTCGGCATCCAGCACGCCGACGCGCAGGCCGTTGGCGGCGAGGCCGAGCGCGATATTGACGGCAGTGGTCGACTTGCCGACGCCGCCCTTGCCGGACGCAACCGCGATGATTGCCTCGATACCGGGCACGCCACGCTTGCCCGAACTGTGCGAGGCGGGCGCGTGCGGAGCCGCACGCGGCGCGGCGGCAGCGGGCGCAGCCGGCGGAACGGGCCTCGGTGCGGGGCGCGACGGAACCGGCGCCTCCATGCCGCCGCCCTTCTTTTCGGCCGTCAGCGCGACGACCGCGCCGGCGATCCCGGGGATTGCCTTGACGACACGCTCGGCGGCGGCGCGCAGCGGCTCCATTTCCTGGGCACGAGCGGCGGGAACGGTAATCGAGAAGAAGACCTTCCCGTCGGCGATGAAAATCTCCGAAACCATGCCGAGGTCGACGATGTTGCCGGTGAAATCCGGCCCGTTGACCGTCTTCAGACGCTCGGTGACAATTTCCTTGGTGACGGACATGGCAGTTTTTCCTTACGCAGCTTGCGCCTGAGATGCAGCTTGCACCTGAGATAATGCAGTTTCCGGACAGAACCAAGCCGTGGAGCAATGGCTGTCTTGGCGTGCCTGAAAAAGCGGCGGGTCCTGTCGGATTTCATCCGCTCCAAACGTCTTCCAGATAATCGAGCGCCGATGCGGCCAACAATCAGGTCAAGCGACAGTCGTCAAACGATCGCGGCGACCTATTTCGGTGACCAGCACGCGACCGACAATCAGAGAAGGAGGCGATCATGCTCGCAAACAGCAACGCAACGGCAAATCTGGCGGTAAGCGACCTGGCAAAGGCCAAGGCTTTCTACGAGGGAACGCTTGGCCTGCAACAGGTGCACGATGAGGGCGGCGAACTGATCGTCTACAAAAGTGGCGATACCACCCTCAACGTCTATCATTCCCAATTTGCCGGAACCAACAAGGCGACAGCGGTGACCTGGATGGTTGGCGACGAGATCGGCAACATCGTCAAGGCGCTGAAGTCGAAGGGCGTCGCCTTCGAGCACTATCAGATGCCGGGCTTGACGCTGGAGGGCGATATCCACGTCGGTTACGGAATGAAGGTCGCCTGGTTCAAGGATCCAGACGGCAACATCCTGAACCTTGTGGACAGGTAGATGTCACCTCGCCAGGCCAACCGCGAGGTAGGTGAGCGCCGAAATCAAAGCGGTGGCCGGCAAGGTGACGATCCAGGCAATGACGATGTTGCCGGCAATGCCCCAGCGCACGGCCGAGACGCGGCGGGCGGCGCCGACGCCGATGATGGCGCCGGTGATGGTGTGCGTGGTCGATACGGGAACGCCGAGCCAGGTCGCGGCAAACAGCGTGATCGCCCCACCGGTCTCGGCGCAAAAGCCCTGCATCGGGTTCAGCCGGGTGATCTTCGAGCCCATGGTGTGGACGATGCGCCAGCCGCCGAACAACGTACCGAGCGCCAGCGCCGTCTGACAGGTGAGCACGACCCACAGCGGCACGTAGAATTCTTCGCCGAGCATGCCTTGCGAATAGAGCAGCACGGCGATGATGCCCATGGTTTTCTGGGCGTCGTTGCCGCCGTGCCCGAGCGAATAGAGCGAGGCGGAAAAGAACTGCATGACGCGAAAGGTGCTGTCGACCGCAAACGGCGTCTGGCGCACGAAGAGCCAGGAAACGGCAAGGATCAGGACAAGAGCCAGGACAAAGCCGGTCGCCGGCGACACGACGATTGCCGCAACCGTCTTGCCAAGCCCTGTCCAGACGATGGCGCCCACGCCTGCCTTTGCCACACCGGCGCCGACCAGGCCGCCGATCAGCGCGTGCGAGCTGCTCGAAGGGATGCCGGCGATCCAGGTGACGATGTTCCAGACGATGGCGCCGACGAGGGCTGCAAAGATCACCGCCGGGGTGACGATGCTGACGTCGACGATACCCTTGCCCACTGTCTCGGCGACGTGGAGGCCGAAGAACATGAAGGCGATGAAGTTGAAGAAAGCCGCCCACAATACCGCGTATTGTGGCCGCAGCACGCGGGTGGAAACGATGGTGGCGATGGAATTGGCGGCATCGTGCAGGCCATTGAGAAAGTCGAAGAACAGCGCAACGCCGACGAGGCCGACCAGTACCGGAAAGGCGATGGTTGCTTCCATCACCTAGACATTCTCAATGACGATGCCGCTGATCTCGTTGGCGACGTCCTCGAAGCGGTCGACCACCTTTTCCAGTTGGCCATAAATCTCTGAGCCGATCATGTAGGCCATCGGATCGCTGCTGCCGTGCTTCCTGAAGAGATCCTTCAGCCCTTGCTCGTGCAGGTCGTCGGCCCGGCTTTCGACGCGCATGACCTCCTCGGCGATGGCGTTGAGGCGCACAGTATGCGTCGCGACCTTGTTGAGCAGCGGGATCGCCTCAGCCACAAGCTTGGCGGCGGCGACGATGACGCCACCCATTTCCTGCATCAGCGGATCGAACTCCTTGCGCTCGAACAGCTTCACCGTCTTGACCGTCTTGTGCATCATGTCGATGGCATCATCCATCGACTGGATCAGGTCCTTGATGTCGCCGCGATCGAAAGGCGTGATGAAGGAGCGCCGCACCGCCAGCAGGACTTCCGCGGTGATGTGGTCGGCCTCATCTTCGAGATCGATGATTTTCTGGCACCAGAGGTCGATATCCCTGCCCTGGAGAAGCTGCTCCAGCGCCTCGGCGCCGCCGACCACGGTGCGCGAATGTCGTTCGAACAGTTCGAAGAAGCGATCTTCGCGCGGCAAAAGCTTGCGGAACCAGCCCAGCATGGTCGATCTCCCAGTTTCATCCACATAGCGCCGCATTGCGCCGCGGGAAACAGGTAGCCGGCTTAAAGGTGTGGATGCCGGGCATTTGTGCGTGGTGCTTGCGGTAGAGCACAATTTCCCCGACCTTGCAGCGAACGACCGGAAAGATCGCATGATCGACAAGCTGGAATTCTTCATCGCGCTCGCCAGGGAGGAGCATTTCGGCCGGGCGGCGGAGGTATGCGGCGTCACCCAACCGACGCTCTCGGCCGGCATCAAGCAGTTGGAAGGCCAGCTTGGCGTCATGCTGGTTCTGCGCGGCTCACGCTTCCAGGGGCTGACGCCGGAGGGAAAACAGGTGCTGGTGTGGGCACGCCGCATCGTCGGCGACACCAGAACCATGCGCGAGGAAATGCGCGCAGCGCGCCACGGACTTTCGGGCCGTATCCGCATCGCCGCCATCCCGACGGCGCTCGCCATGCTGCCGCGGCTGACGACGCCGTTTCGCGAAAAGCATCCCGGCGTCACCTTTTCGGTGCTGTCGCGGACCTCGATCGAGGTGCTGTCGCTGCTCGGCAATTTCGACATCGATGCCGGGATCACCTATCTCGACAACGAGCCGCTGGGGCGGGTGACCAGCGTGCCGCTCTATGACGAGCGCTACCAACTGATCACCGCGATGGGGAATCCCTATTCCGACCGCGACAAAGTGACATGGGCGGAGCTCTCGAGCCTGCCGCTGTGTCTGTTGACGCCGGACATGCAGAACCGCCGCATCATCGATCAGCATCTGGCCGAAGCCGGCGTGCAGGTGCGACCGACGCTGGAATCCAATTCGATGATCGTGCTGTTTTCGCACATCCGCACCGGCAAATGGTCGTCGATCATGCCGCTCAACCTTGCGGAAACATTCGGCTTTGCCGAGCCGATCCGGGCCATTCCGATCATCGAGCCAGATGCCAGCCACACGGTCGGCCTGGTGGCGACACCGCGCGAACCGCACACACCTTTGGTCTCGGCGCTGCTGGACGAGGCAATGGCGCTGGCGGACGATTTCCATGCCAACCGTTCCGCTAGACAGGGTTAGTCAAACGGAACGATAGAAAATTTCTATCGTACAACGAAACCGCTTTATTGATTTCAGAGGTTTTCTCTGGTTTCTTAAGCACTTAGCGATAAAGCGGCACGCGCATGTCGTTGTTCCAAAACAGCTTGATGCTTTTGGCCGATATGCATGGGTCGCTACTATAGGGAGGGCGCTGCATGACAATGCAGCCTGCAAGTACCGAGATTACGTCGCGCACGGCCGCGATCATCCAGGAGATGAAGGGCCTCGAAGGCCCATTGCTGCCGATCCTTCACGGCATCCAGGAAGAGTTCGGCCATGTGCCCAAGGATGCGCTGCCGGTCATCGCCGAGGCGCTGAACATTTCCAGGGCCGAGGTGTACGGCGTCGTCAGCTTTTATCACGATTACCGCAGCCACCCGGCAGGCCGCCATGTGCTGAAGCTCTGCCAGGCGGAATCCTGCCAGTCGATGGGTTCGGACGCCATCGCCGCCAAGCTGAAGCAATTGCTGGGCATCGGCTTCCATGAGACGACCCGCGACGGTTCGGTGACGCTGGAGCCGGTCTATTGTCTGGGCCTGTGCGCCTGTTCGCCCGCCGCAATGCTGGATGGCGAGGTGATCGGGCGGCTCGATGACGAGAAGCTCGACGAGATCGTTGCAGAGGTGCGCTCATGATCCCGCGTATCTACATTCCAGGCGATTCCGGTGCGCTGGCGCTGGGCGCCGAAAAGGTCGCCAAGGCGATCGCCGGCGAACTCGCCGAGCGCGGCATCGAAGCCAAGATCGTGCGTAACGGTTCGCGCGGCGCCTATTTCCTCGAGCCTATGGTCGAAGTCGCGACAGCCAATGGCCGCGTCGCCTATGGGCCGGTCAAACCATCCGACGTCAAAGGCCTGTTCGACGGCGGCTTTCTCACCGGCGGCCACCACAAACGCTGGCTGGGCACGCCGGACAAGATCCCCTTCCTGGCCAAGCAGACGCGGCTGACCTTCGCGCGCTGCGGCGTCACGGATCCGCTTTCGCTCGAATCCTACAAGAAGCATGGCGGGTTGAACGGACTGACGAACGCGCTGGCGCTGACGCCTGCCGCCATCGTCGCCCAGGTTACCGAGTCGGGCCTGCGCGGGCGCGGCGGCGCCGGCTTCCCGACCGGCATCAAGTGGAAAACGGTGCTCGATGCCGCAGGCGACCGCAAATACATCGTCTGCAACGCCGACGAAGGCGATTCGGGCACCTTCGCCGATCGCATGATCATGGAGGGCGATCCCTTCGTGCTGATCGAAGGCATGACGATCGCCGGTATAGCCACGGGCGCGACGAAGGGCTTCGTCTATGTCCGCTCGGAATATCCGCATGCGGTGGCGATGATGAACAAGGCCGTCGAGATCGCCCGCAAGGCTGGCGTTCTTGGCGCCAGCGTGCTGGGCTCACCCTACGCTTTCGACATGGAGATCCGGGTCGGCGCCGGCGCCTATGTCTGCGGCGAGGAGACGGCGCTGCTCGATTCGCTCGAGGGCAAGCGCGGCATGGTTCGGGCAAAGCCACCGCTGCCGGCTCACAAAGGGCTGTTCGGCAAGCCGACGGTGATCAACAACGTCATCTCGCTGGCCTCGGTGCCTGTCATCATGGACAAGGGTGCGGCCTACTACAAGGATTTCGGCATGGGCCGCTCGCGCGGCACGATCCCGATCCAGATCGCCGGCAACGTCAAATATGCCGGTCTGTTCGAAGCCGCTTTCGGCATGACGCTGGGCGAGATCGTCGACGAGATCGGCGGCGGCACGGCCACGGGGCGCCCCGTCAAGGCCGTGCAGGTCGGCGGGCCGCTCGGCGCCTATTTCCCGCGCGCGCTGTTCGACACGCCATTCGATTATGAAGCCTTCGCCGCCAAGGACGGGCTGATCGGCCATGCCGGCATCGTGGTGTTCGACGACACCGCCGACATGCTGAAACAGGCGCGCTTCGCCATGGAGTTCTGCGCCATCGAAAGCTGTGGCAAATGCACGCCCTGCCGCATCGGCTCGACGCGCGGGGTTGAGACCATCGACAGAATAGTTGCGGGCATTGAGCCGGAGAAGAACCTCGCTCTGGTCACCGATCTCTGCAACACGATGAAGTTTGGTTCGCTCTGCGCGCTGGGCGGCTTCACGCCCTATCCCGTGATGAGCTCGATCACCCATTTCCCCGACGACTTCAAGCCAGCGCCCGTGCGCGTGGCTGCCGAATAGGAGCTGGCAGATGAACATCAAGGCCGACTTCCCCTCCCTCGTCGAAGAGATCGACTACGGAACCCCCCAATCGAAGGCGCAGAAGCAGGTCACGCTGAACGTCGACGGGCGCAGCATCACCGTGCCGGAAGGCACCTCGATCATGCGTGCGGCCATGGAGGGCGGGGTCGAGATCCCGAAGCTTTGCGCCACCGACATGCTGGACTCCTTCGGGTCGTGCCGTGTCTGCCTTGTCGAGATCGAAGGACGTGGCGGCACGCCGGCGTCCTGCACGACGCCCGTCGGCGAAGGCATGATCGTGCGCACGCAGACCGAGCGGCTCGACGCCATTCGCCGAGGCGTCATGGAACTCTACGTCTCCGACCATCCGACCGGCTGGAACGAACAGGCCGGAACCGGCGCCAGCGAGTTCGATGCAGTGGCGAAGTCGATCGGCCTGATCGAGAACCGCTACGGCATCGAAGGTCGCAACCACGTCAAGCCGGAAGGTGGCGTGGCGCCCGGCCATGGCTCGCTGGCGGTCGACTACATCGCCCGCGACGAGTCCAACCCCTATTTCACCTATGATGCCTCGCAATGCATCGTCTGCTCGCGCTGCGTGCGGGCCTGCGAAGAGGTGCAGGGCACCTTCGCGCTGACCATCGAGGGACGAGGCTTCGAATCCCGGGTTTCGGCGGGGATGCACGAGGCGTTCATCGATTCGGAATGCGTGTCCTGCGGCGCCTGCGTCCAGGCCTGTCCAACCGATGCGCTGCGTGAGAAGACGGTGCTTGCCAAGGGCCTGCCGGAGCGCTCCGCCGTCACCACCTGTGCCTATTGCGGCGTCGGCTGCTCATTCAAGGCCGAGGTGAAGGGTGACGAAGTCGTTCGCATGATGCCCTATAAGGAGGGCAAGGCGAACCACGGCCATTCCTGCGTCAAGGGCCGTTTCGCCTATGGCTATGCCACCCACAAGGACCGCGTCCTGTCGCCGATGATCCGGGAAAAGGTCACCGACCCGTGGCGCGAGGTGAGTTGGGAAGAGGCGATCGCCCATACGGCCAAGGAATTCCGCCGCATCCAGTACCAGTATGGACGCACCTCGATCGGCGGCATAACCTCCTCGCGCTGCACCAATGAGGAAACTTACCTAGTCCAGAAGATGGTGCGGCAAGGTTTCCGCAACAACAATGTCGACACCTGCGCACGAGTCTGCCATTCGCCGACGGGCTACGGGCTCGGCCAGACCTATGGCACCTCCGCTGGCACGCAGGATTTCGATTCCGTCGACTTCACCGACGTCGCCGTCATCATCGGCGCCAATCCGGCTTCCGCCCACCCGGTGTTCGCCTCGCGGCTGAAGAAGCGGCTGCGCCAGGGCGCCAAGCTGATCGTGCTCGATCCGCGCCGCACCGAGATGGTCAAGTCGGCCCATATCGAAGCGGATTACCACCTGCCGCTGAAGCCCGGCACCAATGTGGCCGTGCTGACGGCGCTGGCGCATGTGATCGTCACCGAGGGCCTGTTCGACGAAGCCTTCATCCGCGAACGCTGCGACTGGACGGAGTTCCAGGATTGGGCATCGTTCGTCGCCTTGCCGGAAAACAGCCCCGAAACCGTCGGCAAATTGTCCGGCGTCGATCCCGAGCTGATCCGCGGTGCTGCGCGTCTCTACGCCACCGGCGGCAACGGCGCGATCTATTACGGCCTCGGCGTGACGGAACACAGCCAGGGTTCGACCACTGTGATGGCAATCGCCAATCTCGCCATGGCCACCGGCAATATCGGCCGGCCCGGCGTCGGCGTGAACCCGCTGCGCGGCCAGAACAACGTGCAGGGCTCCTGCGACATGGGCTCCTTCCCGCACGAACTGCCCGGCTACCGCCACATCTCCGGCGAAGCCGTGCGCGATATCTATGAGACCTTGTGGGGCGTGAAGCTGGACGACGAACCCGGCCTGCGCATCCCCAACATGCTGGACGCCGCCGTCGACGGCAGCTTCAAGGGCATCTACATCCAGGGCGAAGACATTCTGCAGTCCGATCCCGACACCAAGCATGTCGCCGCCGGCCTTGCCGCGATGGAATGCGTCGTCGTGCACGACCTGTTCCTCAACGAGACCGCAAACTATGCGCATGTCTTCCTGCCGGGCTCGACTTTCCTGGAGAAGGACGGCACCTTCACCAACGCCGAGCGCCGCATCAACATGGTGCGCAAGGTTCTTGAGCCGAAGGCGCGCTACGCCGATTGGGAGGCGACGCAGGAGCTTGCCCGCGCGATCGGGCTGGACTGGAACTATCAGCATCCCTCGGAGATCATGGACGAGATCGCGATGACGACGCCGAGCTTTGCCGGCGTCTCCTTCGAGTTGCTCGACCGCGTAGGATCCGTGCAATGGCCCTGCAACGAGAAGGCGCCGCTCGGCACCCCGATCATGCACATCGATGCGTTCGTGCGCGGCAAGGGCAAGTTCATCCGGACCGAATATGTGGCGACGGACGAAAGGACGGGGCCGCGCTTCCCGCTGCTGCTCACCACCGGCCGCATCCTGTCGCAGTACAATGTCGGCGCGCAGACCAGGCGCACCGACAACAGCATGTGGCACTCGGAGGACCGGCTAGAGATCCACCCGCACGATGCCGAGAACCGCGGCTTGCGCGACGGCGACTGGGTCCGGCTGACGAGCCGCTCGGGCGAAACGACGCTGCGCGCGCTGATCACCGACCGGGTGTCGCCCGGTGTGGTCTACACGACGTTCCACCATCCGGACACGCAGGCCAACGTCATCACCACCGACTTCTCGGACTGGGCGACGAACTGTCCGGAATACAAGGTGACGGCGGTGCAGGTCGGCGCCTCCAACGGACCGTCGGAATGGCAGCGCGACTATGACGAGCAGGCCAAGCAGAGCCGGCGCATCGCGAAGCTGGAAGCGGCGGAATAGCTTTTGGGAACCTCGCTTTCGATAAAATGAGGGCGACGTTGCAATGACGGAGGAACAAAGGTGACTCGAAAGGAAGCCTACGAAATGCTCCTTCGCCTTTGTGAGAAGCAAGGCGCCGATCTGGATCGCTTCCTAAGTGATATTCAGGGACATGCTGCCAAAGAGGATTTCGAAAAGCTTCGGAGCATCGTCGGCAAGATAATGGGCAACGGACACTACGAGGCGTTTGAAGCCATTGCCCATGATGTTCCCGAATTGGCGCCTGTTTGGATGAAGCGAACCTGATGCGTACCCGCCAGCCTCTCAGCCAAATTTCCCGCTTGGCGCATCGCGCCAGCGGCACGGCTGCTGCCGACCGCATGGTGCCGGAAGAGACGCCGGTGGCGTTCTCCTTTGCCGGCACCACCCACGCCGTGATGATGGCGAGCCCGGCCGACTTCGAGGATTTCGCGCTCGGCTTCTCGCTGACCGAAGGCATCATCTCGTTACCGGATGAGATCGAAGCGATCGAGGTCGAGGACCATGGCGCCGGCATCGACATCCAGATCCGGCTGAAGGACCGAGCCAACACTCGTTTTGAAGCGCGGCGGCGAAGGCTCGCCGGCCCGGTCGGCTGCGGGCTCTGCGGCATCGAATCGATCGAGGAAGCAATGCGCTCGGTCGATGCGGTTGGTGCTTCAAAGCTTACGCTTGATGCCGACGACATTGTCCGTTCGGTCAAGCTTCTGTCGAAAGTGCAGCCGCTGCACACCGAGACCGGAGCCGTGCACGCCGCCGGCTTCTATGTACCTGGCAAGGGCATCGTCATGGCGCGCGAAGATGTCGGCCGTCACAATGCGCTCGACAAGCTGGCCGGCGCGCTGGCCAAAGCCCGCATCGACGGCGCATCCGGTGCTGTCGTGGTGACATCCAGGGTTTCGGTTGAAATGGTGCAGAAGACGGCTTCTATCGGCTCGGCCTTCATCATCGCCGTCTCGGCGCCGACCGCACTTGCCATCCGCACGGCGCAAGAGGCCGGCATGACGCTGGTGGCGCTGGTTCGCGGCGACGATTTTGATATTTTCACCCACCCCGACCGGGTGGTTTGCGGAGTTGCCAAGCATGTCGCATGACGAAGAACACATTATGAGCACCGCCGACAAGCTGGTGCGCATGGCAAACCAGATCGCCGATTTCTTCCATTCCAAGCCGCGCGAGGAAGGCATTGCCGGCGTCGCCGAGCACATCAACAAGTTCTGGGAGCCGAGGATGCGGCGGCAGTTCTTCGAAATGCTGGACGACGGCACCGGGAACTTCAACGAGTTGGTGGTGGCCGCCTCCGCCAGGATCAGGCGGCCGATCACGCCGGCTGCGGCCGACCTCAAACTCGGACTCGAGCCCTCCCCTGCCGATGTCGCCGCCTCGCAGGAATAGTCGCCAAGCCGCGCCGGCTTATATTCTCCATCGCTAAAGTTTAGCTGCGGCAATCTGCGCTGTTCTGCTATGGTTTGACGACCAGAAATCGTCAGGCCGGGGTGGAAATCTCGTGAGGCCGATCGAGACGCGATACGCCCGTAGCGGCGATGTGCGGATCGCCTATCAGGTGGTCGGGCAGGGATCGTTCGATCTCGTCTTCGTGCCGGGTTTCATTTCCAACCTCGACCTGCACTGGGAAGACGAGGGCTATACCAGGCTCTTGAAGCGGCTTTCGGCATTCTCGCGGCTGATCCTGTTCGACAAGCGCGGCACCGGTCTTTCCGACCGCGTCGACGCGCATAACCTGCCCAGTCTCGAAATGCGGATGGACGATGTGCGCGCGGTTATGGACGCCGCCGGCAGCGGCCGTGCAGCCCTGCTCGGCTCCTCCGAAGGCGCGCCGATGGCGATGCTGTTCGCCGCCACCTATCCGGAGCGGACGCGAGCTCTGGCGCTCTATGGCGGCTATGCGCATTTCCACAAATGGGTGATGTCGCGCGAACGCCTCGACGCTTTCATCGAGATGGCGGAGACAGCCTGGGGCACCGGCGCCACGCTGCCCCATTTCGCGCCGAGCCGGGTCGACGACGCGCATTTCGCTCAGTGGTGGGCACGTTTCGAACGATTATCGGCGAGCCCGACTTCGGCGGCGGCGCTGTGGCGCATGAACGCCGACGTCGACATCCGCCATATCCTGAGCGTGATCAGCGCGCCGACGCTTGTGATACATCGCCGCAACGATGCGCGGGTCGACCCCGATGCCAGCCGCTTCCTTGCGCAAAAGATTCCCGATGCCCGGCTCGTCGAGATTCCGGGACGCGATCATCCGATCTGGACCGGCGATGTCGATGGGGTGGCCGACTTGATCGAGGAATTCCTGACCGGCGAGCGCGCCGTAGGCGAAGTGGACCGTGTGCTGGCGGCGCTGCTGGTGACACGCATCTACGACACGGCGCGGCTCGGCGACCGCATGTGGAGCGAACGCAGCCAACGCTTTCAGGAAACCTGGCAGCTGCTGGTCGGGCGCCATGGCGGGCGCTCTGTGGGCCTGCAGGGCGAGTTGATGATTTCGCGCTTCGATGGCCCGGCACGCGCCATTCGCTGCGCGGCGGCGCTGCGCGAGGCGGCGCAGGAAATCGGCGTGGCAAGCGCGCAAGGGGCGCATGTCGGCGAGATCGAAGTGCGCGGTCCGCCCGTTGGGATGACGGCGCGGGTGGCGATGCAACTAGCCGCCCATGCCGGCCGCGGCGACATTATCGCGTCGCGTCTGATCGCCGATCTAGCGGCTGGGTCGGGCCTGCATTTCACCGACGCCGGGCGCATCAGCGTCGACGAGTTGGAGGAGCCGTTGGCGCTGGTCCATGCGACGTCCGAACAACACCTGGAACCCGCCTGCCGGCCCAAACCCAAGGCTGCCGAGCCTGCCGCATTGACGGCGCGCGAAACCGAGGTGGTGAGCCTCGTCGCCGACGGCAAGAGCAATGCCGCGATCGCCGCCGAATTGAGGCTGAGCGAACACACGGTCAAGCGCCATGTCGCCAACATACTGCTCAAGCTGGACCTGCCGTCGCGGGCGGCGGCGGCGGCGTTCTCAGTCAGGCACCCTGGCCCGCACGGGCCATGAGAGCCATGGCGCTTTCGGGCGAAGCGGCCAAGGGCGGCTAGGCGCTATCAATTCTCCCATGCAGGCCAGGCGGATGTCGCCGGAAAGGTGCTGCGAACGGAGGAGGAAATGCTGACGTCGAACCAAACACTCAAATCGCTTGTGATAGCGGCAGGCATTGGAGCGCTGTTCGCCATCGCTCCGGCAAAGGCCGAGGATGCGTCCGCGGCGGCGACCTACAAGGACATTGAGGCGACGCTCGGCTCGGTGCCGGACATGTTCAAGACGTTGCCGGATGTGGCCGTCGCCGGCGCCTGGGCCGAGATCAAGGGCGTGCAGCTCAACCCGAAGACGGCGCTTGACGGCAAGACCAAGGAACTGCTGGGCCTCGCCGTCGCAGCACAAATCCCGTGCCAGTATTGCATCTATTTCCACACCGAGGCGGCCAGGCTCAACGGCGCCAGCGACGAGGAGATCAAGGAGGCGGTGGCGATGTCCGCGATCGTGCGCCACTGGTCGACGATGCTCAACGGCAGCCAGGTCGATCTGACGACCTTCAAGAAGCAGGCCGACGACGTGTTCGCGGCCGTCAAGGCGAAGTCGCAGTAAAAACCACTGCCTGGCGACAAGCGCCGGGCAGCACTTCGACCATCAACCGCCCGGAAGACGGGCCAATGGAGAATGACATGCTGACCAAGACCCAAACAGTGGATGGCGCGGCGATCAAGAAGGCCATCGAAACCCGTGACGGCAAGATGCTGTCGAGCTTTTATGCCGAAGACGCGCTGGTGCGGGTGATCGACCGCAACAACCCGCCGAGCAAGCCGCGCGAGATCCGCGGACGCGCCGCGATCACCACATTCTGGGACGACATCTGCAGCCGCGCGATGACCCACAAGGTCGATACCACCATCGCCGACGGCGACAGTCTCGCCTTCACCCAGGCCTGCGCCTATCCGGACGGCACCAAGGTGTTCTGCGCGGCGATGCTGGAGCTGAAGGACGGGCGGATCGCAAGGCAGACCGTCGTGCAGGCCTGGGACGAGTAGGCAACAGCCGGTGGATCAACCGCGGCCTGGGCCGCAAAGCTGGAGGAGAAGACGATGTTCAGCGCCAGATGGCAGATCGACGCCAAATTCGGACACAAGCAGACCGTGCTCGACCTGTTGAAGAAATGGGAACGCGAGATCGGCTCGCAGGTCGGCCTCGCCGAGCTGGAGTTCCAGATCATGACCGGTTCTATCGGCGCGCGGGAGGCGACCGTCGAGTCCCATCACCAGGTCGAAAGCCTGGCCCAGTTGGAGGCGTTCTTCGCCAAGATCGGCAAGATCGACGCGCACGCGAAATGGGGCAAGGAGATCGAGCCCTATGTCGTGTCGGGCACCAGCCTATGGAATATTTATCGCGTTGTGGAGTAGCGACTCTTCTCCCCGTGAACGGGGAGAAGAGAAAATAGCCACGCCCGGCCCTTCGCAGGCGCAGGGCGTTCGAAGCTCGAAAAGCCAAGCAATTGGCTTTTCGTTTGCTACGCGGACCACTTCTCAACCATGCGCCACCATCACATGCCGCACGGCGGTGTAGTCCTCCAGCGCATAGAGCGACATGTCCTTGCCGTAGCCGGACTGCTTCAGCCCGCCATGCGGCATCTCGTTGGTCAGCATGAAGTGGGTGTTGATCCATGTGCAGCCATATTGCAGGCGGGCGGCCGTCGCCATGGCGCGCGAGACATCCTTGGTCCATACCGAGGACGCCAGGCCGTAGTCGCTGTCATTGGCCCAGTTCACCGCCTCGTCGACCTCCGAAAAACGAGTAACCGAGACGACCGGGCCGAACACTTCGCGGCGCACGATTTCGTCTTCCTGCAGCGCGCCGGCAACGACTGTCGGCTGGTAGTAGAAGCCGGAACCCTCGCCCGGCTTGCCGCCGGTGGTGATCTCGATGTGGTTCAGTTCCGAGGCGCGCTCGACGAAGCTGGAGACGCGGTCGCGCTGGCGGCGGGAGATGAGTGGGCCGATCTCGTTTTCGGTGTCGTCGGGACGATTGTACTTGATGGTCGAGACGGCCGAGGAGAGATCGGCGACGAGTTTGTCATAGATCTTCCTGCCGGCGTAGATACGGCAGGCGGCGGTGCAGTCCTGGCCGGCATTGTAATAGCCGAAGGCGCGCAGGCCGTTGACCACGGCGCCAAGATCGGCGTCGTCGAAGACGATGACCGGCGCCTTGCCGCCGAGCTCGAGATGCGTGCGCTTGACCGACTTGGCGGCCGCCTGCAGCACTTTCTTGCCGGTGGCGACATCGCCGGTGATCGAGATCATGTTGACCTTGGGATGGTTGATCAGCGTGTTGCCGACGCTGTCGCCGCGGCCGAGCACGACATTGACCACGCCTTCCGGCAGGATTTCCGCAAGGATTTTTGCCAGCTTCAGCGCCGTCAGCGGTGTCTGCTCGGAAGGCTTGAAGACGACGGTGTTGCCGCCGGCGATTGCCGGCGCCAACTTCCAGGCCATCATCATCAGCGGATAGTTCCACGGCGCGATGGAAGCGACGATGCCGATGGCGTCGCGGCGGACCATCGAAGTATGGCCGGGAATGTATTCGCCGGCGACGACGCCGGGCATCGAACGGACGGCACCGGCGAAGAAGCGGTAGCAGTCGACGATGGCCGGGATTTCATCATTGAGCACGGCGTTGATCGGCTTGCCGCAATTGAGCGCCTCGAGCGTGGCGAATTCCTTGGCATCGGCCTCGATGCGGTCGGCGATCTTCAGCAAATAGCCGGAGCGCTGCGCCGGCGTGGTGCGCGACCACAAGACGAACGCTTGTTCGGCGGCAGTGATCGCCGCCTCAATCTGTGCCTGGCTGGCCTCGGGCAGGCTGAGGATGGTCGCCCCGGTCTTTGGATTGAGGATCGGTTCCTCGGTCTCGGTGCCCTTCTCGAATCTCGAGCCGATCAGCATCTGGGTGTCCATAAGGTTTCTCCTTAACAGGAGCGAGTAGCGAGTAGCGAATAGCGAGTAGGGTTTGACTGTCGATCTTCCCTATTCGCTATTCGTCACTCCCTATTCGCTGATTTCATTTTCCACTGCCCGCAATCTGGTCGCCGTCGCGGGTGAGGTAATGGGCGGCAAGGATGGGCAGCAGCGTCACCAGCACCACGACCATGGCGACGACATTGGTCACCGGGCGCTGGCGCGGACGGATCAGCTCTTCCAGCATCCAGATCGGCAATGTCTGCTGCTGGCCGGCGGTGAAGGTGGTGACGATGACCTCGTCGAAGGACAGCGCGAAGGCCAGCATGCCGCCGGCAAGCAGCGCCGTGGCAATGTTGGGCAGCACGACATGTCGGAAGGTCTGAAAACCGTCGGCGCCGAGATCCATCGACGCCTCGATCATCGATCCGGAGGTGCGGCGAAAGCGGGCGACGGCATTGTTGTAGACGACGACGACGCAGAAGGTGGCGTGGCCGAGCACGATCGTCCAGAACGAGAACGGAATGTCGGCGAGCGAAAAGGCCGAGCGCAGCGCGATGCCGGTGATGATGCCGGGCAGCGCGATCGGCAGGATGACCAGCAGCGAGATGGTTTCGCGGCCGAAGAATTTTGTCCGCGAAACCGCCGCCGAACAGAGCGTGCCGAGGACGAGCGCGATCGCCGTCGAGATCGCGGCAACCCTGACCGACAGCGACAATGCCTGCCAGACATCCGGCCGGTTCCAGGTGACGGCGAACCATTGCGTCGTCAGGCCGGGGGGTGGCCAGACAAAGCTCTTCTCCTCGGTGGTGAAGGCATAGACGAAGATCAGCAGGATCGGCAGATGCAGGAACAGCAGGCCGCAGGCGGCGGCGATCTTCAGGCCGAGCGGCGCCGACTGGGAACCATCAGAGCGCATCGAAGGCCCCCATGCGCTTGGCGCCCCAGAGGTAGAAGCCCATGATGACGATCGGCACCACGGTGAAGGCGGCGGCGAGCGGGATGTTGCCGGCCGTGCCTTGCTGCGAATAGACCGCCTGGCCGATGAACAGCCGCGAGGTACCGATGATCTGCGGGATGATGTAGTCGCCCAGCGTAAGCGAGAAGGTGAAGATCGAACCGGCGACGATGCCCGGCAGCGCCAGCGGGAACAGCACGTTGCGGAAGGTCTGTCCCGGAGAGGCGCCGAGATCAGACGAGGCCTCGACGAGATTGCCGGGCACGCGCTCGAGCGCCGCCTGTACCGGCAGGATCATGAACGGTAACCAGACATAGACGAAGACGATGAAGGTGCCGGTGAACGATACCGACAGCGAATTGCCGCCGACGATCGGCAGCGACAGCCAGGCGTCGAGCACCCACAACAAATGCAGCTTGGCGAGGAGCCAGGTGAGGATGCCTTCCTTGGCCAGGATGAGCTTCCAGGCGTAGATCTTGACCAGATAGCTCGACCACAGCGGCAGCATGATGCCGAGATAGAACAAGGCCTTCCAGCGACCGCGCGCATAGCGCGCCGCGTAGTAGGCGATGGGGAAAGCGATGACGGCCGAGGCCAGCGTGACCAGAGCCGCCATCGTCACCGTGCGCAGGATGATATCGAGATTGGCGGCCTGGAACAGGTCACCATAGGTCTTGAGCGTGAACTCACGGTTGATGAGACCGGAAAACTCGTCGATGGAGAAAAAGCTCTGCGCCAGGAGCGCAAACAGCGAGCCGATATAGACGATGCCCAGCCAAAGCACCGGCGGCAGCAGCATGAGCAACAGCAGGACCTTCGGCTTGCGCCAGAAAAGGTCCGACAGCGCGCCACGCAGGCCGCCGCTGCCCGGCAGGATGGCGGGCGCGGGATTGGAGCTGAGCGCGGCGGTCGTCATGATGGAGCTCTGTACTCATGGAGGATGTATGAGAGGCCGAGATCCTTCACACCCCCCTCTGTCCTGCCGGACATCTCCCCCGCAAGGGGGGAGATCAGCAGCTTGTCCGCCTCACCGGCTCTGCAGCGTTGGAAGCTGGCGAAGCCAGTGGTAACAGCCAATCTCCCCCCTTGCGGGGGAGATGTCCGGCAGGACAGAGGGGGGTGCAATGCGCAAACCTTCATCATGCCGGCTCGTCCATCAGATGCAGGTGCTCGCGGTTAAAAGTCAGCACGACCGCCTCGCCTTCCCCAGGCAAGGCCGTGCCGGCCGGCACGATGGCGTGCAGTCGAAGGCCGTCGGCGTCGAGCGCCAGTTTTGTCGTGGCGCCGAGATAGTTGGTCGAGACGAGGCGGGCGGACACGCCTTCACCACTTGTGCCCCCGCTGGCCGCGCGGCCGACGCGAATGGATTCAGGGCGGAGACTCCCCCAGCGATGCTGGCCGGAATAACGCTCGACGAAATCCGGTGGCAGTACATTCGATGAGCCGACAAAATCGGCAACAAAACGCGTCTTCGGCCGCTGGTAGATATCCTCCGGCGTGCCGATCTGCATGATCTTGCCGTCGTTGAAAACGGCGACGCGGTCGGCCATCGACAGTGCTTCGCCCTGGTCGTGGGTGACGAAGACGAAGGTGATGCCGAGCGCCTTCTGCAGCGACTTCAGCTCCTCCTGCATGTTCTCGCGCAATTTGAGGTCGAGCGCGCCGAGCGGCTCGTCGAGCAGCAGCACCTTTGGCTGGTTGACCAGCGCACGGGCGAGCGCGACGCGCTGGCGCTGGCCGCCGGAAAGCTGGCCGGGGCGGCGGGCGCCATAGCCGGGCAGCCGCACCAGTGACAGCGCCTCTTCCGCCGCCTTGTGCCGCTGAGCCTTGCCGACGCCCTTGACCATCAGCCCGTAGGCGACGTTGTCGAGCACGTTCAGATGCGGGAACAGCGCATAGTCCTGAAACACGGTGTTGACGTTGCGGCGATAGGGCGGAACGCCCTCGGCGCGTTCGCCGAAGATCGAGATCGAGCCCGATGTCGGCTGCTCGAAGCCGGCGATGAGGCGCAGGCAAGTGGTCTTGCCGGAACCGGACGGCCCGAGCATGGCGAAGAATTCCCCCGGCGCGATATCGAGATCGACCGCGTCGACGGCGCGCACGCTGCCGAAATGGCGCGAGGCTTTCTGGAAGGAGACGGCGGAGGTCATGGGCTGTCAGTCCGTTGCCGGTTTGGTGTGCTGATGTCGCGCGACGTCCTACCCCCCCCTTATGGAGAGGTCGCGGCGAAGCCGCGGGTGGGGGTGCCTCGAAAAACGCCGAGCCGACCCCACCCCGACGCTATGCGTCGACCCTCCCCACGAGAGGGAGGGTAAGAAAAATCACCGCCCGCCGATGACGCCGATATAGTCCGACACCCAGCGGTAGTAGGGCACGCACTGGTCGTTCTGGGTGGTGCATTTCGACACCGGCGTCTTCCAGAACTTGATCTTGTCGAAATTCTCGTAGCCGTTGGTCTTGCAGCCTTCGTCGGTCAAAAGCTCGTTGCCCTTGCAGGCGGCGGGCACGACGGGCAGCGAACCGAACCAGGCCGAGACATCGCCCTGCACCTTGGGCGACAGCGAATGTTCCATCCACATATAGGCGCAGTTTGGGTTGGCCGAATCGGCTTCCATCATCGTGGTGTCGGCCCAACCGGTGGCGCCCTCCTCCGGGATGGTGGACGCGACCGGCTTCTTGGCGGCGACCAGCGTGTTGACCTGATACGGCCACGAGCCGGAAGCGACGACGCCTTCGTTCTGGAAATCGTCGACCTGAATGGCGGCGTCGTGCCAATAGCGGCCGACCAGCGTGCGCTGGACGCGCAGCAATTCCAGCGCAGCCTTGTACTGATCCTCGTTCAGTTCGTAGGGGTCCTTGATGCCGAGTTCCGGCTTGTGGAACATCAGATAGTTGGCGGCATCCGCGATGTGGATCGGCCCGTCATAGGCTTGGACGCGGCCCTTGTTGGACTTGCCGTCAGGCAGCTTCATTTCCTCGAAGACGATGTTCCAGCTCTTGGGAGCCTCCTTGAACACGTCGGTGTTGTACATGAGGACGTTCGGGCCCCACTGGTAAGGAACGCCGTAATGGGCGCCGCCGACGGTGAACCACGGCGCGTCCTTGAGGCGCTCGTCGACCGTCTTCCAGCTCGGGATGAGATCGGTGTTGATCGGCTGCACGCGCTTGCCGGCAACGAGGCGCAGCGAGGCATCGCCTGAAGCGGTGACGAGGTCGAAGCCGCCCTCATTCATCAGCGAGACCATTTCATCGGAGGTGTTGGCGGTCTTGACGTTGACCTTGCAGCCGGTCTCCTTCTCGAAGGAGGTCACCCAGTCATAACCCTTGTCGGTTTCGCCGCGCTCGATATAGCCCGGCCAGGCAACGATGTTGACCTGACCTTCGCCCTTGCCAAGTTCCTTGACCTGGGCGACGGCCTGACCGGAAAAGGTCAGCGCAACCGTCAGAGCAGTGCATGACTTCAGGAATGAATTCATTGTCGATCTCCCATTTAGGCGCCTGACCCTGAAAGCCGGTTTCGGTCTTCGCTAGGGGTCACGCGCGGACTGAAAACTGTCAGTTCGTCCGTTGGGCTTGATGCCGCTCTGATGGCGGCTTTGGTCCCTAACCGAAAGTGCTTCGAAAATTCCGGTTTCGCAAATTCATTTATCAGAAGGGCGATATCGGTTTTTCCGATAGGTGGGCAGCCGATCTCTCAGGGACGCTGGCGGACCGTCCGTTGCGACTGGGCAAGGCCGATGAAATCGCGCGCCGCCTGCGGCAGACCGGAGCCGCGCCGCCAGACCATGCCGACCTGGACCACCGGCAAGGAGCCGGAAATATCGCGCGATTCGATGCGGTCGCCTTCCAGCGACCAGGGCCGGTAGACGAGGTCGGGCAGCAGCGCCACACCGGCGCCGGTGGCGACCAGACTGCGCACGGCCTCCACGGAACGGGTGCGGAAGGCGACATGCGGCTTGGCGCCGATCGCCGTCAGCAGCTTGCCGGTATTCTCCTCGATCTCGTCGACGGTCAGCATGATCAGCGTTTCGGAGGCAATGTCGCCAATGCCGATGATGTCGGCGCCGACGAGCGGATGACCGAGCGGCAGCCACAGCCGATAGGCCGAGACTTCGAGGATTTCCGACTGCAACGCGGTGCGGTCGCGCAAATTGGAGGTGACCATGACGGCAATGTCGAGCTTGCCGCCGATCAGGAGGTGTTCGAGATAATCGCCATTGTCCTCGATGGCAGAGACCTCGACGCCGGGATAGGCGCGGCGGTAGCGGGCGAGCAGATCCGACAGCACATAGCCGGCGACCAGTGAGGTGACGCCGAGCTGCAGCCGGCCGGCCGCCACCGTCTGCTCGCCCGAGAAAGAGCGGCGCGCGTCGGAAACGTCCGCGAGAATCTTCGTCGCGTGGCGCAGGAACTGGTGGCCCTTGTGGGTGATGTTGAGGCCACGCGGATGGCGTTCGAACAGTTCGACGCCGAGATCGCTTTCGAGCTCCTTGATCGCTTCGGTGACCGACGATTGCGAGATTGACAGGTTCTGCGCGGCGCCCGAGACCGTGCCTTGCTCGGCGACTGCGATGAAGAACTGCAACTGGCGGATGGTGAAAGCCATGGCCGGACTAAACACGGCGGACGCGATGCTGGGAAGTGGCAACCGGCGAACACTTGACGCCTTCGCCAATCGTAACTAACTAAGTTACATGAAGCGCAACAGCCGACTGTCCTCGACCTTGCACATTCTCGTCCACATGGCCGAGAAGCCCGAACAGGCGCTGACCTCCGAGCAGCTTGCCACCTTCATCCACACCAATCCGGTCGTGGTCCGCCGCACCATCGCAGGCTTGCGCGATGCCGGCATCGTCACCTCGTCACGCGGGCACGGTGGCGGCTGGCTGCTCGGACGGGCGCCCGAGAAAATCTCCCTGGCCGAGATCAGCGCAGCGCTTGGCGAGACGCTGCTGCCGTTCAGCACCGAGCCGGAAAGCCCCGGCTGCCTCGTCGAGCAGGCGGTGATCGCCGTGCTCGACGATTTTCGCATCGCCGCCGAAAAGCTGCTGGCGGAGAAACTGAGCCGCATCACGCTGGCCGACCTGACCGCCGATTTCCGCCGCCGTTTTGACCTCATTGGAGTCTCCAGCCATGCAGTATGATCTTGCCGTCGTCGGCGGCAGCTTTGCCGGCCTGTCCGCCGCCATCCAGGTGGCGCGCGCAGGACGCAAGGTGCTGGTGATCGACGCCGGCCAGCCGCGCAACCGCTTTGCCGAGCATTCGCACGGCTTCCTCGGACATGACGGGCGCGCGCCCGGCGCAATCCTGGATGACGCAAGGCGGCAGCTGCTGGCCTATCCGACAGCCAGGGTTGTCGACAGGCGTGCGGACAAGGCCGTTGCTGCTGACAGCAGCGATTTCGAAATCGCCACCGACGGCGGCGAGACATTCGGCGCCACACGGCTGGTGCTGGCCACCGGGGTGCGCGATATCCTGCCGGAGGTTGCCGGTCTTGCCGAGCTCTGGGGCAGAAAAGTGCTGCACTGCCCCTATTGCCACGGCTACGAGGTTTCCGGCGGGCCGCTCGGCGTGCTCGCAACCGGCCCGATGTCCCTGCATCAGGCGCAATTGATCGCCGATTGGGGCGATGTCACGCTGTTCGGCAACGGCCTGTTCGAGCCTGACACAGAGCAGATGCGCGCGCTGGAGAGCCGAAAGGTGCGGTTTGAGCCCACCAGCGTTGCCGAGCTGCGGGAAGACGGCTCCGGCGGGTTGATCGTCCACCTCGACGATAGCCGAAAGGCCGGCGTCAGGGCGATGTTCACCGCACCGCGCAACACCATGGCCAGCCCGCTGGCCGAACAGCTCGGCTGCGGCTTCACCGAAGGCCTTCTCGGTCCGATAATCACCGTCGATGACAGGCAGCAGACGACCGTGCCCGGCGTCTACGCCGCCGGCGACGCGGCACGTTCGATGCACAACATCGCCTTTGCGGTATCGGCTGGCACCTTTGCGGGCGTCTGCGCCCACCAGTCGCTGGTGTTTAGCTAAAACCCGGCTTCCTCGTCGGCGATGCTAAGCCGCGCGCCGGCCTGCGCAAGGGCGGCGGCCAGGTCGTGCGGCGGCGAGCGATCGGTGGCGAGTTCGGAAAAGCTGTCGAAGCCGCAGACCTGGACCAGACCAAGACGGCCGAATTTCGAGTGATCGGTGATGACCAGGGACCGCTGGCCGCGCGACAGCACCATGCGGGCGAACTCGGCTTCATCCAGATCAAAATCCATGACGCCCATCACCGCGTCGACGCCGCCGGTGGAAATGATGGCGTGGCTGACCGAAAAACGACTGACAAAATCGATTGCCGAGGCGCCGAAAGCAGCGCCGGAATCGCTGCGCAGCTCGCCGCCCGCCATATAGACCTTGTTGCCGTTGATGGTGGCCAGCGTGCGGGCAATATCCGAGGAATTGGTGACGACCGTCAGGCGCCGGTGGCCAAGCAGTTCACGCGCAAGGAATGAGGTCGTCGTGCCGGTGTCGAGCATGATCGATTCGCCGTCGCGTATGGTGGCGGCGACCATGCGGGCAATGACGCGCTTGGCGTCGGCGTTCTCACGCATACGCCGCTCGAACGGCGCTTCGCCGATCATCGACGGCAGGCCGATGGCGCCATGCATCTTGAGGACAGAGCCATCACCAGTCAGTGGCTTGACGTCGCGGCGCACCGTCTCCAGCGACACGCCCAGCCGGTCGGCCAGACTGGCGATGGTGACGGTGCCCTCTTCCTGCACGAGACGCAGGATCTCGCCGTGTCGTTTGGACTGGGCCATCTGGTTTCCCGAACTGATGCTCTTGACCGATTTTAAGGTAATTCACATGCTTTTAAAGGAACTACCTTATGCTTTCGGGCAAAATACCCAAAAAAGGTTCACACCTTTTTATTGACAAGCGGGCAGCCCTGGCGTGAAATCAAAGACATTAACGGGCTTCAGATCTGCGACTGGGGCAGAGCCGCAACTCAGTGATCAGGCTGTTTGGAGTGCCTGTTCAAGGAATTTTCAGATCCGCGGGGGCGGATGCCGGGCTCAAAAACCTGGCCAAGGGGCTCGTCGGTGCGGTGCGGGATACCGATCCTGGCGTCCCGCACCGACGAGATTATTTACGTTTCTCCCGCCATCGTTGCGCTGTTCACGGCGCCTTGTCGAAGCCCAGCAAACCAGGGATGTTCCGTGACCGCCGAAGATCGCATCCGCGCCCTGCCCTGCTGGACCGGTGGCATCGAGATCGCACCGCTGCCCGGCGGCCTGAGCAACGCGAATTATGTGGTCACGGACGCGGCCGGACGACATGTCGTGCGCTTCGGCAAGGACTATCCGTTCCACCATGTCTTTCGCGAGCGCGAGGTTATGACCGCTCGGGCGGCGCATGCCGCCGGTTTCGCGCCAGCCGTCCGCCATGCCGAACCGGGCATACTGGTAACGGAATTTCTCGGTGCGAAAACCTATCTGGCGGAAGACGTGCGCGCCAATCTCGGCCGCGTCGCGGCTCTGATGCGCGCCTTCCACCGGGAAATGCCCAATCACGTCTCCGGCGCCGGCTTCATGTTTTGGGTGTTCCATGTCATTCGCGACTATGCGCGCACGCTTGAAGAAGGCGGCAGCCGCAAGCGCAGCGACTTGCCGCATCTGCTGACGCTGGCCGACGAACTGGAGCGCGCGCAGAAGCTGCTGCCGATCGTTTTTGGCCACAATGATCTGCTGCCGGCCAACATTCTCGATGACGGCAACAGGCTGTGGCTGATCGACTTCGAATATGCCGGTTTCAACACGGCGATGTTCGACCTCGCAGGCGCCGCCTCCAACGCCGGCATGAGCGACGAGGAATCCTTCGCCTTCCTGACAGCCTACTTCATGAAGGAGCCGGACGATGCGATCCGCCGTTCGCACGCGGCCATGCAATGCGCCTCGCTGCTGCGCGAGGCGATGTGGAGCATGGTCTCCGAGCTCTATCTCGACGCGCCAGGCATCGACTACGTCGCCTACACCGAGGAAAACCTCGTCCGGCTCGACGCGGCACTGGAAAACTACCGGACAAAATACGGGATACAGAAATCATGACATTGCCGAGCCAGGCCGCCATCGTCGTCATCGGCGGCGGCATCATCGGCTGTTCGACGGCCTATCATCTGGCGCGCGACCATAAGGCTGACGTGGTGCTGCTGGAGCAGGGCAAGCTGACCTCGGGTTCGACCTGGCATGCCGCCGGCCTTGTCGGGCAATTGCGCTCGTCGGCGTCTATCACCCGCGTGCTGAAATACTCCGTCGACCTCTACAAGGGACTGGAGGCCGAGACCGGTCTCGCCACCGGCTGGAAGATGACCGGCTGCCTCAGGCTCGCCACCAATGCCGACCGCTGGACGGAGTACAAAAGGCTGGCGACAACAGCAAAAAGCTTCGGCATGGACATGCAATTGCTGTCGCCGGACGAGGTGAAAAGAATGTGGCCGCTGCTGGAGACCGGCGATCTCGTCGGCGCCTCCTGGCTGCCGACCGATGGCCAGGCGAGCCCCTCCGACATCACGCAGTCGCTGGCCAAGGGCGCGCGCATGCATGGCGCCAAACTGTTCGAGGATGTCCGTGTCACCGGCTTCGAAATGAAGGACGGCCGCATCACGGCGGTGAAGACCAGCAAGGGCGACATCGCCTGCGACAAGGTGGTCAACTGTGCGGGCCAATGGGCGCGGCAAGTGGGGGCCATGGCCGGCATCAACGTGCCGCTTCAGCCGGTGAAGCACCAGTACATCATCACCGAGAAGATCGACGGTCTGGCGACCGACGCGCCGACCATCCGCGACCCTGACCGACGCACCTATTTCAAGGAGGAAGTCGGCGGGCTGGTGATGGGCGGCTATGAGCCGAACCCGCAGGCCTGGGCGACTGGTCTCCCCGGCGGCGACGTACCCAATGATTGGGAGTTCAGGCTGTTCGACGACGACTACGACCATTTCGAGCAGCACATGAGCCAAGCGATCGCGCGCGTGCCGGCGCTGGAAACCGTCGGCGTCAAGCAGATGATCAACGGGCCGGAGAGTTTTACGCCGGACGGCAATTTCATTCTCGGCACAGCGCCCGAATGTGCCAACATGTTCGTCGGCGCCGGCTTCAACGCCTTCGGCATCGCCTCGGGCGGCGGCGCCGGCTGGGTGCTGGCGCAGTGGGTGGTCGACGGCGAAGCGCCGCTCGACCTTTGGGTGGTCGACATCAGGCGCTTTTCCAACCTGCACCGCGACCGTCAGTGGGTCCGCGACCGCACGCTGGAGGCCTATGGCAAGCACTATACGATCGGCTTCCCGCATGAGGAGTATGCCAGCGGGAGGCCCCGTATCCTCTCGCCGCTCTACGACAGGCTGAAACAGCATAATGCTGTGTTCGGCTCGAAGCTCGGCTGGGAGCGGCCGAACTGGTTCGCGCCCGAAGGCGTCGAGCCGCAGGACATCTATTCGATGGGCCAGCAGAACTGGTTCGCGGCGGTCGGCGACGAACACCGTCATGTGCGCGAAAAGGTTGGCATATTCGATCAATCCTCCTTCGCCAAATACGAGTTGAGCGGGCCCGATGCGCTGAAGGCGCTGGACTGGATCTGCGCCAACGACGTCAGCAAACCGGTCGGCCGGCTGACCTACACGCAGCTTCTCAACACGCGCGGCGGTATCGAGGCTGATCTCACTGTGGCGAGGCTGGCCGAGGAGAAATTCTACATCGTCACCGGCACAGGTTTCCGCACGCATGATTTCTCATGGATCAGCGGTCATATCGGCGAAGGGCTCGACGCCAGGCTTGTCGACGTCACCGAGGATTTCGGCACGCTGTCGCTGATGGGTCCTCGGGCGCGCGACGTGCTCTCGGCGGCGACCGGAACCGACGTGTCGAATGCCGGCTTCCCGTTCGGCCATGTGCATGAGATTGCCATCGCCGGCCACACGGTTCGGGCGCTGCGCGTCACCTATGTCGGCGAACTCGGCTGGGAACTGCATGTGCCGATCGCGGCCACCGGCGAAGTCTTCGACGCGCTGCTGGCGGCAGGCGAGAAGCATGACATCCGCCCGGTCGGCTATCGGGCGCTGGAATCGCTAAGGCTGGAAAAAGGCTATCGCGCCTGGGGCTCCGACATCACCCCCAACGACACGCCGCAGGAAGCCGGGCTCGGTTGGGCGGTCAAGCTGCGCAAGAACACCGATTTCGTTGGACGGCGCGCGCTGGAGAAGACCAGCGGCGCGGCACTGAAGAAACGCTTTGCCGGCTTCACGGTCGACGACCCCGAGATCGTGCTGCTCGGTCGCGAAACCATACTGCGCAATGGCGATCCGGTCGGTTATCTCAGCAGCGGTGGTTATGGCTACACGCTGGGCAAGACCATCGGCTACGGCTATGTGCGCAACGCCGACGGGGTGAGCGACGATTTTCTGGTCTCGGGCGACTATGAACTGGTGGTTGCGATGGAGAGGACACCGGCCAAGATCCATCTCGAGCCGATGTACGACCCGGCAGGCGCCAGGGTCAAAGCGTAGGTCAGGTCACGCGCAGTGCGAGACCGCGGCTGGGCACGGTGTCGGCTTCGCCCGGCATGGAGACGTAAGGGCGCGTTTCCTCGACGCGGGTGACGAGGCCTTGCGCCTCGATCTCGCCGACACGCGTGGCAAAGCCGGCATCCCACAGCGTGTTCTTGACCGTCAGCACGATCACGCCGCCCGGGCGGCAGATGCGGATTAGCTCGTCCAGCCCCTCGACGCCGACATGGCCCGAGGTGAAGACGCCGGCCGAGATGATCCCGGCATAGGCATCATCGGCAAAGGGCAGATGACCGCCGAGCGCCAGGCAATGGAGCGCGGAATAGACGCCCTTGCGGGCCGCCTGATCCAGCATGCCTTGTGAAATATCGAGTGCCTCGACTTGCGGGTAACCAGCAATATCAAGCCATTCGCCGATGAGCCCGGTGCCGGCCCCGGCATCGAGCAGCGGTGCTGAACCGCGCGGCAGATGGCGGGCCAGCAAGGCAAGGCAGATCGTCGGATGGCGATAGCCGGCGGCCGACATGTCGGCGTCATAGGTTTCCGACCAGCGATCATAGAGTGCGGCCACCTCTTCGGGCCGCTTTGCCGCGTAGGCCGCGCCGAGCGCGCCATGATGTTTGCTGTCCGCCACTTTTATCCAGTCCGCCAATTTTTGATCTCGCAGTGATGATAGCCAAAGCGCGAAAATTGTGGAACCGTCGCTGCGACAAATAACGGCGTGGGGGCGCAGGCATGGTGACTGACGAGGCGCGTGCGGCACTGGACGCCATTCCCATGCTGGCCGGCTACAGCGGGCCGCTGGAACGGCTGGGCGGCCTCACCAACCTCGTCTTCAAGGCCGGCGACTTCTGCCTGCGCATTCCCGGCAAGGGCACCGAGGAATACATCAACCGGGCCAACGAAGCAGTGGCTGCACGCGAAGCGGCAAAGGCAGGGGTCAGTCCCGAGGTGCTGCATGTCGACCCCGGCACCGGGGTGATGGTGACACGCTACATCGCCGGCGCCGAAACGATGTCGCCGGAGAAATTCCGGACACGTCCGGGCAGTCCGGCCCGCGCCGGCGAGGCCTTTCGCAAGCTGCACGATTCAGGCGCGGTGTTTCCCTTCCGCTTCGAATTGTTCGCGATGATCGACGATTACCTCAAGGTGCTGTCCACCAAGGAGGTCGCCCTGCCCGCCGGTTATCATGACGTGGTGCGCGACGCCGAGAGCGTGCGCTCGGCGCTGGCCGCCTATCCGCTGCCGCTCGTTGCCTGCCACTGCGATCCGCTGTGCGAGAACTTTCTCGATACCGGCGAGCGGATGTGGATCGTCGACTGGGAGTATTCGGGCATGAATGACCCACTCTGGGACCTTGGCGACCTCAGCGTGGAAGGCAAATTCGACACGGGGCAGGATGAGGAGATGATGCGCGCCTATTTCGGCGGCGAGGCCAAGCCGGCGGAGCGCGGCCGCATCGTCATCTACAAGGCGATGTGCGACCTGTTGTGGACGCTGTGGGGGCTGATCCAGCTCGCCAACAACAATCCGGTCGATGATTTTCGCGCCTATGCCGACGGTCGGTTCGCGCGCTGCAAGGCGCTGATGGAGACGACGGAGTTTTCACGGCACCTGGCGGCGATACGTCAGGGCTGAGCCTACTAATTCACGCCCTTCGGCACGTTTTCGGGCGGCACCGCAGTCTCGACCACTTTCTGGCGGTGGAAGATGAACAGGCCGGCCAGAACGACGATGCCCGAGCCGATCAGTATGCGCGGGCCTGGCACGTCGCCGAAGAATGCCAGTCCGAACACCACCGCCCACAGCAGCAGCGTGTAGTGCAGCGGCGCCAATGTCGAAGCCGGCGCCAGCTTGAGCGCCCTGGTGATCATCAGATGCGCGCCGCAGGAGACGATGCCGAGCAGCAGCATGGCGCCGAGATCGAGCGCCGACGGCGTCTGCCAGGCGCCGATGGTCAGCACACCCCCGACCAGCAGCGTGCCGATAGTCTGCCATGTCACCAGATTGGTGTCGCTGGTGCCGCGCAGCCGGCGGTTGAGGATGATGGCGAAGGCGAAGGAGATGCTGCCCACCAGCGCAAAGCCCGACGACAGCGAGAACGCCGCCGAGGACGGTTTCAGCATGATCAAAACGCCGCAGAAGCCGAGCAGGATCGCCATCCAGCGGCGCCAACCGACCTTTTCGCCAAGCAAGAGGTGCGAGAGCGCCGCAACGTAGATCGGCCCGGCCATGTAGAAACTCATGACATCGGCAAGCGGCAGATAGACCACGGCGGCATAAAAGAGCGCGGTGTCGAGCGTGGTCATGACAACGCGCAGCAGCTGCAGCTCCAAGCGCTCCATGCGAAACAGCTTGGCCGTGCCTTGATGGGCAATCATCGGGCCAAGCACGAAAAAGGCGCCGATGGAGCGGATCAGCACCACCTGACCGACGGAGAAGCTGGCGACCAGCCACTTGCCCATGGCGTCGTTCAGCGCAAACAGGAAGTCGCCGGCCAGCATCAGCAGAATGCCGGCCAGAAGCACATTCCTGATCGTCGAATTCTGCGCCACGGGCTGCGTCATGCCGATCCCGATTCCTCCCTGGTAAGCCGCGTCGTAGACGGAAGCGGCGGCTTTGACGAGGAGAATTCGGGCAATGGGTAAGACCAGCGCCAGGAATCGGCTGTATCTAGCTGGATATGTGCCGCCGGTTCACCATTCCCGGCCTTCCGTCGATGGACAGCCTGGTTTCCTGCTTCGTCCGCTCCGCCACCACCTTGCCCCTGGCGATGACGCACAGGCGCTCGGCGCGCAAGCGCAGGGCTTCGACCGGATTGCCGGCATCGAGGACGACAAGGCTGGCGCGCTTGCCGACCGCCAGGCCGAGATGATCGAGGCCCATGATCGCGGCATTGACGTTGGTGACCATGTCGAAGCAGCGCGCCATCTCGGCCGGGCTCGACATCTGAGCAACGTGCAGACCCATGAAGGCGACATCGAGCATGTCGGCGGTGCCAAGCGAATACCAGGGATCGAGCACGCAATCCTGGCCCCAGCCGACGCGAATGCCGAGCGCCAGCATCTCCTTGACCCGAGTCAGGCCGCGGCGCTTCGGGAAGGTGTCGTGGCGGCCCTGCAGCATGATGTTGATCAGCGGATTGGGAATGACCGAGACGCCGGCCTCGGCGATCAGCGGCAGCAGCTTCGAGACGTAGTAATTGTCCATCGAATGCATCGATGTGAGATGCGAGCCGGCCACCCTGTTTTGCAGACCAAGGCGCTGCGTCTCATAGGCAAGCTGTTCGATGTGACGCGACAGCGGGTCGTCGGTCTCGTCGCAATGCAGGTCGACCATCAGGCCGCGTTTGGCCGCGATCTCGCACAGCTCCGTTACCGAACGCGTGCCGTCGGCCATGGTGCGCTCGAAATGGGGGATGCCGCCGACAATGTCGACGCCCATGTCCAATGCGCGGATGGTGTTCTCACGTGCCGTCGGCGAGCGGTAGAACCCGTCCTGCGGGAAGGCGACCAGTTGCAGGTCGATATAGGGGGCGACCGTCTTCTTGACCTCGAGCAGCGCCTCGACCGCCAGCAGCCTGTCATCGCAGACATCGACATGGGTGCGGATTGCGAGCAGGCCCATCGACACCGCCCAGTCGCAATAGGCCAATGCGCGATCACGCACCGCCTCATGCGTCAAAAGCGGCTTCAACTCGCCCCATAGCGAAATGCCTTCGAGCAGCGTACCCGACGCGTTGATGCGCGGAATGCCGTATGAGAGCGTCGCGTCCATGTGGAAATGCGGATCGACGAAGGGCGGCGAGACCAGATTGCCACGGGCGTCGATCTCGGTTCGCGCGGAACCCTGCATAACGGGCTCGATCGCTGCGATCGTCTCACCGCTGATGCCTATGTCGGCAACCCTGCCATCAGGCAGCGTGCCGCCGCGAACGATAAGGTCGAAATCCATCTGTCGTCATCCCGTCAAAAGAATCATCTGATATAGCCGAGGCTGAAAATCGCATCCCGTCGATGCCGCTTGCAACAGCGGTTTGTCCGCAGCGGCCGCGGATGGTTCCATCCGGCCGCAACTCCCTCTATAAGCCGCCTTCGTTGTCCCGGTTTCAAGGATCCGCCGTTTGTTTCGTTTCTTCCGCTCGACGGAAAACCAGCGCCTCGTTGCGAGGTTGATCCGGGAATCCTTTTACCAGCACAGGTTTGGCTACGGCGCCGCGATCTTGTCGATGCTTGTGGTGGCCGCCACGACCGGCGCCAGCGCCTGGATTCTCAAAGAGATCACCGACGAATTCGTGGTCTTCAAGCGGATTGACCGCGTCAACCTGATTGCGGCGGGGGTCGCCACGATCTTCATTCTCAAGGGTCTCGCCAACTTCATCCAGGCTTATTTCATGAGCCGGGTCGGCAACGCCATTATCGCCGATCGCCAGCGCAAGATCTACGACCGCATCCTGGCGCAAGGCATCGAATTCTACCATTCGACCTCGTCGTCCGACCTGATCACACGCATGACCAACAATGCGCAGGCTGCGCGCAACGTGCTCGACCTCGTTGTCACGTCCTATGTGCGCGACCTGTTGTCGCTGGTTGTCCTGGTAGGAGTCATGGTCTGGCAGCAGCCAGCCTTGTCCATAATCTGCTTTGTCGTCGGCCCCTTGGCTATCTACGGGGTCAACCGCATCCTCAAACGTGTTCGCAAGTTCGCCGCGATGGAGTTTCGCTCGGTCGGCCAGATCGTGCAGGTGATGCAGGAAACGGCAATCGGCGTGCGCGTCGTCAAATCCTTCAACCTCGAAGGCGCAATGCGCAACCGCATGTACAAGGCCGTGTCGGACGTCGAGAACCGGGCCAACAACATCGCGACGCTGGAGGCTGCGACAAGCCCGGTGATGGAGACGCTGGCCGGACTGGCAATTGCCGGGGCCATCTTCGTCAGCGGCTTCCTGGTCTTGCAAGGCGGCCAGATGCCTGGAAACATCATGGCCTTCATCGGGGCGCTCCTGTTCGCCTATGAGCCGGCAAAGCGCCTTGCGCGCGTGCGCATATCGCTGGAAAGCGGCATTGTCGGCGTGCGCATGATGTTCGAGCTCGCCGACCAGCCGCTGACTCTGGTCGAGAAGCCGGACGCGAAGCCGCTTCTGGCCGGACCGGGCGAGATCCGGTTCGACGCCGTCGACTTCGCTTATCAGAACGGGCCGCCGGTGCTGGACAGGTTCGATCTGACGCTTGCGCCCGGCAAGATGACGGCGCTGGTCGGGCCTTCCGGCGGCGGCAAGTCGACGATTCTAAACCTGATCATGCGCATGTACGACCCGAAGAGCGGCAAGGTGCTGTTCGATGGTCAGGATATTTCCCATGCGACGCTCGCATCGCTGCGGGAAAAGATCGCCTATGTCAGCCAGGACACGTTCCTGTTTGCCGGCACCATCATGCACAACATCCGGCTTGGGCGCGAGGGTGCGACCGACGAAGAGGTGATCGCCGCCGCCAAGGCGGCCAACGCCCATGACTTCATCAGCGCGCAGGCGAAAGGCTACGAGACGGATGTCGGCGAGAATGGCGGCCTGCTGTCGGGCGGCCAACGCCAACGGATCTCGATCGCACGCGCCATGCTGCGCAATGCCGAGATCCTGCTTCTGGACGAAGCGACCAGCGCGCTCGATGCCGAATCGGAAGCACTGTTCCGAGACGCGCTGCAGCAATTGACGGAAGGCCGCACGACGGTCGTTATCGCGCACCGTCTGTCAACCGTGCACCAGGCAGACACGATCGTGGTGCTCGAAGCCGGCAAGGTGGTGGAAAGCGGCCCGCACAAGACCTTGCTCAAGCAGGGCGGGCTTTACCAGAAGCTTTATGAGTATCAGTTGATGCCGTGATGGTGTTCCGGATGTTGGAGCCAGCCCCCCTTATCCGGCCCTTCGGGCCACCTTCTCCCCGAGGGGAGAAGAGATCGTCAGCGCCGGCGCCAGCCTCTTCTCCCCTGCGGGGAGAAGGTGGCCGCGTAGCGGCCGGATGAGGGGGCCTGGGCGCGAACCTTATTCCGGCACAAACCTGACCGCGCCCTTGGCCGCGCTGGTCGCCATCGCGGCATAGGCGCGCAAGGCGGTCGTCACCTTGCGCTTGCGCTTTTCCTCGGGCTTCCAGGCCAGGGCGCCCCTGGCCTCCATAGCAGCACGGCGCGCTGCCAGTTCGGCATCGTCGACAGCCAGGCGGATGCTGCGGTTGGGGATGTCGATCTCGATCGTATCGCCCTCCTGCACGAGCCCGATCAGCCCGCCTTCGGCGGCTTCCGGCGATGCGTGGCCGATCGACAGGCCCGAGGTGCCGCCGGAGAAGCGGCCGTCGGTGACCAGAGCGCAGGCCTTGCCGAGCCCTTTCGACTTCAGATAGCTGGTTGGATAAAGCATTTCCTGCATGCCTGGGCCGCCGCGCGGCCCTTCATAGCGGATGACGACCACATCGCCGGCCTTGATCTCGTTCGACAGGATCGCCTTGACGCTGGAATCCTGGCTTTCGAACACGCGGGCCGGGCCGGTGAACTTCAGGATCGATTCATCGACGCCGGCCGTCTTCACGATGCAGCCGTCGAGCGCCAGATTGCCTTTCAGCACGGCGAGGCCGCCATCCTTGGAAAAGGGATGTTCGGTCGAGCGGATGACGCCTTTCTCGCGGTCGAGATCGAGTTCGTCCCAGCGGCGGTCCTGGCTGAAAGCGACCTGTGTCGGCACGCCACCAGGGGCGGCGAGGAAGAAATCGCGCACACTCTGGCTGGTCGTGCGAGAAATATCCCAATGGTCGAGCGCTTCGCCCAGCGTTCGCGTGTGCACCGTCGGCAGGTCGCGGTTGAGCAGGCCGGCATTGTCGAGCTGGCCGAGGATGGCCATGATGCCGCCGGCGCGGTGCACGTCTTCCATGTGCACGTCGGACTTGGCCGGAGCAACCTTGCACAGCACCGGCACCTTGCGCGACAGCGCGTCGATGTCGTCCTGATCGAAATCGATTTCGCCCTCATGCGCGGCGGCGAGAATGTGCAGCACGGTGTTGGTCGAGCCGCCCATGGCGATGTCGAGCGTCATAGCGTTCTCGAACGCACCTTTGGAGGCGATGTTGCGTGGCAGCGCGGTTTCGTCGTCCTGCTCGTAATAGCGCTGGGCGAGATCGACGATCAGGTGGCCGGCCTCGACGAACAGCCGCTTGCGGTCGGCATGCGTGGCCAGCGTCGAGCCGTTGCCGGGCAATGAAAGGCCAAGCGCCTCGGTCAGGCAATTCATCGAATTGGCGGTGAACATGCCCGAGCAGGAGCCGCAGGTCGGGCAGGCCGAGCGCTCGATGACCTTGACGTCCTCGTCGGAAATTCTGTCGTCGGCGGCCGCCACCATGGCATCGACCAGGTCGAGAGCCTGCGTCTTGCCGGCGAGCACCACCTTGCCGGCTTCCATCGGGCCGCCGGAAACGAAGACGGTAGGGATGTTGAGGCGCAACGATGCCATCAGCATGCCGGGCGTGATCTTGTCGCAATTGGAGATGCAGACCATGGCGTCGGCACAGTGAGCGTTGACCATGTATTCGACGGAATCGGCGATCAGCTCGCGCGACGGCAGCGAATAGAGCATGCCGTCATGGCCCATGGCGATGCCGTCGTCGACGGCGATGGTGTTGAATTCCTTGGCGACGCCGCCGGCCTTCTCGATCTCGCGCGCGACCAACTGGCCGAGATCCTTCAGATGGACATGGCCCGGCACGAACTGGGTGAAGGAGTTGACCACCGCGATGATCGGCTTGCCGAAATCGCTGTCCTTCATGCCGGTGGCGCGCCAGAGGCCGCGAGCGCCGGCCATGTTGCGGCCATGGGTGGTGGTGCGGGAGCGATAGGCAGGCATGTTTTTTCCTTGGTGGCTGGCCACAGCCAGGCATGGCGCGGCGGAGCTGAATTCGGACCGCAGGCGTTATAGACGCGCAAGCTCGGTCTGGCCACAATTTTGCAATGCGCCAGATTCTCTCAAAAAAATGCGTGGCACTGTCGGATGGCGCACTGCATGCCCGTCCTTGGGCAGACGGCATGGAAATGGCACCGCGTTCGGAGTCAGCCGTTTCGCCGTAACGCAACCAAAACAACCCGAGGAGCACGACATGCAAAAGATCACCACCTGCCTGTGGTTCGACGGCCAGGCCGAAGAGGCCATGAATTTCTACGTCTCCATCTTCAAGAATTCGAAGGTGCTGAGCGTAATGCGCTGGCCCGAAGGCCACGCCGATGAAGGCAAGGTGCTGGTGACCACGTTCGAACTCGACGGGGTGCAGTTCCAGGCGCTCAATGGTGGACCGCAGTTCAAGCACACCGAGGCGATGTCGCAGTCGATCGACTGCAAGACGCAGGAAGAGGTGGATGACTTCTGGGACAAGCTCATCGAAGGTGGCGGCCAACCGTCGCAATGCAGCTGGCTGAAGGATAAATTCGGCGTCTCCTGGCAAGTTGTGCCGGAGCAGCTGCCGCACCTGCTGCTGGATCCGGACCGGGCCAAGGCCGGCCGCGTGATGTCGGCGATGATGCAGATGAGCAAGATCGACATCGCAAGGATCGAGGAAGCGGCCAGAGGGTGAGAAGCGGTCCGCGTAGCGGACGGAAAGCCAAATGCTTGGCTTTTCGAGCTTCGAACGCCCGGAGCCTGCGACGGGCCGGGGGAAGTTGGAGTCTATCAGCCCCAGGTCGCGCCGCCCCTCATCCGTCCTTCGGGCACCTTCTCCCCGTGAGCGGAGAGGAGGAAAAAGCGCGACTTACGCCGCTCTGTCGCGGACCTGATAGTCCTTGATCGTGGCAAATCTGATCGCCTTCCAGCGTTCCGCTTCGTAGTTCAGCGAGAAAGCGTGCTGGGCGAGGAACACTGGATCATTGTCGAGGTCGCGGGCGATGTCGCCGCGATGCGCCTCGATGAAGCGAAGCGTCTCGGCTTTGTCGTCGGCCGATATCCAGCGGCAGACCGAAAACCGAGACATCTCGAATTCGACCGGCAGCGTGTATTCGAAGTTCAGCCGCTCCTTCAACACGTCGAGCTGCAGGGCGCCGACGACGCCGACGATGGCAGGCGAGCCGTCCTCCGGCGAAAACAGCTGCACGACGCCCTCTTCGGCCATCTGGTGCAGCGCTTCCTTGAGTTTTTTCGCTTTCATCGCGTCGCCGAGGCGAACGCGGCGCAGGATTTCCGGTGCGAAATTCGGCACGCCGCGGAACAGGATTTCCTCGCCCTCGGTCAGCGTATCGCCAATACGCAGCGTGCCGTGGTTGGGAATGCCGACGACATCGCCGGCGAACGCCTCGTCGGCGGTGACGCGGGTGCGGGCAAAGAAGAATTGCGGCGCCGACAGCGACATAGGCTTTCCCGTACGCACCAGCTTGGCCTTCATGCCGCGCTCGAGCTTGCCCGAACAGACGCGGACGAAGGCAATGCGGTCGCGGTGGTTGGGATCCATGTTGGCCTGGATCTTGAAGACGAAGGACGTCATCTTCTCCTCGGTTGCCTCGACCTTGCGGGTGTCGGCCTCCTGCGCGCGCGGCGGCGGTCCAAAAGCGCCAAGCGCCTCGATCAGGTCGCGCACGCCATAATTGCGCAGCGCCGAGCCGAAATAGACCGGCGTCAGATGGCCCTCTCGGAAGGCTTCTATATCAAGGGGTCTGCACGCTTCCCGCGCGAGCTCCAGTTCCTCGATGAAGGCTTCGCGTTCGTTTTCTGGCAAAAGGCCAGCAACGCGGTTGGAATCGGGACCATTAACCGGCGTGCGTTCTTTCTCCGCGTCGCCCCTGCGCACGGCATTCAGCGCCAGATGATAGGTGCCGGCAAAATTCTTGCCGCGGCCGATCGGCCAGGTGACGGGGGCAGTATCCAGCGCCAGCTTCTGCTCGATCTCGTCCAAAATCTCGAACGGATCGCGGCTTTCGCGGTCCATCTTGTTGATGAAGGTGATGATCGGAATGTCGCGCAGCCGGCAGACTTCGAACAGCTTCAGTGTGCGCGGCTCGATGCCCTTGGCGGCATCGATGACCATGACCGCCGAGTCGACCGCCGACAGCGTGCGGTAGGTGTCGTCGGCGAAATCCTCGTGGCCGGGCGTGTCGAGCAGGTTGAAGACATTGTCTTCATACTCGAAGGTCATCACCGAGGTGACGACCGAGATGCCGCGCTCACGCTCGATCTTCATCCAGTCGGACCGCGTCTGAATCTTGTCCTTCTTGGCCTTGACCTCGCCGGCAAGCTGGATGGCGCCGCCGAACAGCAGCAGCTTTTCGGTGAGCGTGGTCTTGCCGGCGTCCGGGTGCGCGATGATCGCGAAGGTGCGGCGGCGCGCCACTTCTTCTTCTATTGCTTCGGGCATTCTCTGGGATTTCCGTGTGACAGGCCGGGCTTCTAGCAGCGCAGTGCCGGGCTGTCGACCGGTCCGACGGCTCGGAAGCTGCTGATCGCCGCCTCACCATCAGAGCATACAGCTCAGTCGTGCTGTGGCTCCGGCCAGTGCATTGCCGCATATTTTGCGCTGCGCGATGTTGGCAAGCGGCTGCCGGGATGGCACTGGATGAACATCCCTCCGGATGGCGAGGCAGAGGAGCAAGACATGACTGCGGCGAAACAAGTGATCGTCATCGGCGCCGGCATCATCGGCGCGTCCATCGCCTGGCATCTGAGCAAGGCGGGAGCACAGGTCACGGTCATTTCCGACAGCCCCGTCGGTGGAATCGCCACCCCAAACTCGTTTGCCTGGATCAATGCCAGCTGGGGCAATCCGGAGCCCTATTTCCGGCTGCGCACCCGCGCGATGGCCGAATGGTCGCGGCTGGCGCAGGACCTACCCGGCCTGCCGCTCAGCTGGTGCGGTGGCCTGTGCTGGGATCTGTCGGCCACCGACATGGAAATCTACGCCACGGAGCATTCCGCCTGGGGCTACGGCATCGAACGCGTCGACCGCGCCGGTGCCGCGCGCATCGAGCCCAATCTCGCCGAGCTTCCCGACTTTGCCCTGCATGTGGCTGAGGAAGGTGTCGCAGAGCCCGTGGCCGCCGCCCATGCCCTATTGGCAGACGCGAAGCGACATGGCGCGAAGACCATCTCCAGCACGGTGACGGCCCTGGTCCAGACCGGCGGCAGGATCACCGGTGTCGACACTTCGCACGGATTGATTGCATCAGACGAGGTGGTGGTCGCGGCCGGCGTCGGCTCGCCGGAGATCGCCGCGACCGCCGGGATCAACCTGCCGATCGAAACGCCGCCCGGCCTGATCGTCCACTCACGGCCTTACAAAAAGCTGCTCAACGGTCTGGTTCTGGCCGAGCGGCTGCACATGCGCCAGACGGCGGAAGGCCGCATCATCGCCGGCTCGGATTTTGGCGGCGCCGATCCGGGTATGAATGCCGAAGCCACCGCCCACGCGCTGTTTGCGGCCATGAAAGCCATGCTGCGCGACAGCGACGGGTTGGAACTCGATTTCCACACGGTCGGCTACCGGCCGACGCCGATCGACGGCTTTCCGATCATCAGCCGCGCCGAGGGCGTGGACGGTGTCTATGTCGCCGTTATGCATTCCGGCATCACGCTGGCGCCGGCCGTCAGCCTGTTCGCCACAAGGGAAATTCTCGACGGCGAGCGCGACCCCTTACTTGCCCCTTATGGATTGTCGCGCTTCGCTCAATAGGCGGGCGGACGGCGAAAGCCGCCGGTGAGTGGTTCGATTGCCTTGGCGATGCCGAGCAGCCGTGACTCCGACCAGCGTTTGCCGACCAGTTGCAGGCCGATCGGCAGGCCGGTGCTGTCCAGTCCGCACGGCATGGAAAGCGCTGGATGGCCGCTGTAGTTGAACACGGCGCCATAGGCCGGCAGCATCCAGTAGCTCTGCTCCTTGCCGTCGACCTTGATCGGCGTGCCCGGCTCGCAATGCGGGAAGGCGGTGGTCATGGCGACCGGGCAGATCAACGCGTCGTAGGCCTCGAAAAACCGGTCCCAGGCGAGAATGGATTTGTCGCGGCGGGCGAGTGCCTCGAACCAGCGCGAGACCGGTGTCGGTTCCTCCGGCGGCTCAGGCTGAGCGGCCTCCAGCATCATGCCGATCAGCGCGCCGCCCTGCTCCAGATCGTCATGCAGGTCGAGTTTCGGCAGTTTTGCTTCTTCGACGACCGCTCCTGCGGATTGTAACTGCCTTGCGAGACTTTCGACCGCGGCGCTGACGTCGCCCGCCACTGGAAACCCGGGAAAGAACGGCGCGAAGGCAATGCGCAATGTCTTGAGGTCGAGGCTTGGCATATCCTCGACCGGCACCGGCGCAAGATCGGTGTCGCTTCCATTAGGACCGGCAATGATTTGATAGATCAGCGCCAAATCTTCCACACTGCGCGCCAGCGGCCCAAGGCAGGACATCAGCCGCACGCTGCGCGCAGTACCGCCGGGATCGGGAAAGACGCCGGCCAGCGAGACGCGGTGCTCCGTCGGCTTCAGGCCATAGACACCGCAGAAACTGGCCGGCAGCCGGATTGAGTCCTGCATGTCGGTGCCGACATCGAACGGCGTCATCCCCGAGCAAAGTGCAGCCGCCGCGCCGCCGCTGGAACCGCCCGCCGTGCGCTGGAGATTCCAGGGATTGCTGGTGCGACCAAACAGCGGATTGTTCGACTGCCAGTCCGAAAGCATGGTCGCGACATTGGTCTTGGCCATCAGCACGCCGCCAGCCGCACGCAAGCGGGCGACGACCGGACTGTCCTGTTTGGCGACATAGTCGGCAAAGGGCGGAAAGCCGACCGTGGTCTTCATGCCGGATGTATCGTGCATGTCCTTCAGCGTGAACGGTACGCCGTGCAGCGGGCCGAGGGCCTCGCCGCGCGCCTGGGCCGCGTCGGCCTTCTTGGCGCACTCGCGAGCCCCTTCCCTGTCGAGCGAGATGACGGCGTTGACCGCATCGTTGTGCGCATCGATCTGCGCCAGATGCGCGTCGAGTGCCTCGACGGCGGAGATCTTCCGCGCGGCGATGGCAGTGGCCAGCTCGATGGTTGAGGAAAAGACGAGGTCCATTGACAATGCTCCGGCTTGGCCGCGTTCGCCTGATCGGATGGCGGACAGCGGCGCTGCTTCAAATGGAGTTGAGCATTCGAGGATTGGCTGCGTTTGATCGAAATTGTGCAGACTGGACTGTCCAAGTCTGCACTCTACGGCGCCCCCCTCTGTCCTGCCGGACATCTCCCCCACAGGTGGGGAGATTGGATGTCACGACAGCTTTCGCCAATCTCGGACGTTGCAAGGAATAGCGCGGCAGTCGCAGGTGCCAATCTCCCCCCGTGTGGGGGAGATGTCCGGCAGGACAGAGGGGGGGCTGTCCCGCGGCGTTGCCGCACTTTTGCAACTAGACGGCCAGTGCCAGCCTGGCCGATGCGGGTGCGAAAGGGCGAATGACCATGCCATCGCCAGTGATCGTCACAAAATTCGACGGCGGGATCGCCTGCCAGTCGCCGCCCTCGCGGTCGAACGGCTCGGAAACGATGCAGCGGCCGCCGCCCTTGCGCAGGACAGACGTGTAGAGCGTCGGTGCGTGAGCGTCGGTGGCGTAGCGCACCGCATGCAGCGCCTGCCCGTCGGAGAAGGCGGCGGTGAGTTTCAGCGCCGGTTCGAGGCCGGCGCGGCGCGAGGCTTCGAGCACGCGGCTGGTGGCGCGGGAGACGGCGCCTTGCGGATCGCCGGTCAATCCCTCGTCGATCATCAGCAGGAAAAACAATTCGGAATCGGTGGTGCCTTCGCGCTGGTCGAAGACAGCGTCGGACAGCGAATTCTCCAGCGCGCGGCGGATTTTTTCGAAGCCGCCGATCTGGCCGTTGTGCATGAACGACCAAGAGCTGGAGATGAACGGATGGCAATTCATGCGGCTGGTGGCGCCGCCGGTGGACGCCCGCACATGGGCGAGGAACAGGCCGGATTTGATCTGCCGGCACAGGCTCTTCAGATTGGGATCCGACCATGCCGGCAGGATGTCTCGGTAGAGACCCGGCTCCGGGCGGTCGCCATACCAGGCAAGGCCAAAACCGTCACCATTGGTCGGCGATTTCGCTTCCTGGGCGCAATGGCTCTGGGCGATCAGCGAGTGACAGGGCGCGGTGAGCATGTCTTCGAGAAAGACTGCTTCACCGAGATAGGCCGCCCACCGGCACATCGCTTCTGTCGCCCTCTAGGCGCGATCCATAAGAGCCGCAGGCTCCTTGATCGCGTGTGTGCCTCTGTTGTGCGTCCGCTCGTAAAGCTCACGAACGATTCGGCTGGCGGTAGTCTCAAACAGAAATGGCAAGAAAGCGTGAACGAGCGCGGCGCCAGCCGCCATCAGCAGCCGCGACGAGAACCAGCCGGCAAAGGCCATATGAGTGAAATAGGTTTCGCCGACCTTGGCCGGATGAGAGGTGAAAATCCTTGCGACCGACATGCTGGTCCCCTTCAGCGCTTGAAGTTCCTGATATGAGTATCCTGACACGCTTCGCCGGTTCATCGGTCTCAAAATATCCTTGTATTTGACCCGTTGATGGGACAAACATCCCACATGGCGTTGGAAATCGACGAAATTGACCGGAAATTGCTTGCCGAATTGCAACGCGACGGCACGCTGTCGGTCGACCAGCTGTCGGAACGGGTGGCGCTGTCGCGCAATGCCTGCTGGCGCCGGGTGAAGCGGCTGGAGGAGGATGGCGTCATCACCGGCCGCGTGGCGCTGGTCGATGCCGAAAAGCTCGGACTTGGCCTTTCCGTCTTCATCCTGATCCGCACGTCCAACCACGACCCGGAGTGGCTGCAGAAATTCCGCGCGGCAGTGACCGGCTTTCCCGAGATCACCGGCGTCTACCGCATGTCGGGCGACCTCGACTATGTCTTGCGCGCCCGCGTCGCCGACGTGAAGGCCTATGACCGGCTCTACCAGCGGCTGATCGCCAAGGTGGCGCTGTCGGATGTGTCCGCGTCCTTCGTGATGGAGGAGATCAAGGAGACCACCGTCGTTCCGATGGAACTGAGGTAGATTAGCTGAAGCCTCCCAACTTCGTCGTCCACGGGCGGAGCAGGAGCGAAGTTCCGTCGCGAAGACCCGAGGATCCATGCCGTGACCTTGGCCGAGGAGTGCAGCGGAGCAGAATTCTGCACCGCAGCAACGCTTTAAAGTCGCGGCATGGATCCTATGTTCTGCGCTGCGTCGCTTCGCTCCTTGCTTCGCCCGTGGATGACGAAGCGTTGGGTGGTCACAGTGCCGCCCAAAAGAAAGCCGTTGATAGAATTACAGTCGAGTTGACCGAATCGCCGTTCGCGCCGATAGGATCGATTTTATGCGCGCAGCCCTTCAAACTCCCTCCGTCATCGGTCCGACCGTCGGCTTCGTCAGGTTGCCGCATGCTGAAGGACTTCCCCTTCCTGCTTATGAAAGCACCGGTGCTGCCGGCATGGATCTGCGCGCCGCCGTGCCCGACGACCGGCCGCTGCTGATCCTGCCTGGCAAGCGTACTTTGGTGCCGACCGGGCTGATCCTGGAAATTCCGGAAGGCATGGAGGGCCAGGTGCGGCCGCGCTCCGGACTTGCTTTCAAGCACGGCCTGACTGTCCTCAACACGCCCGGCACCATCGACAGCGATTATCGCGGCGAGGTGAAGGTGCTGCTGATCAATCTCGGCGACGAGGACTTCGCGGTGACGCGCGGCATGCGCATCGCCCAGATCGTTTTTGCCGCGGTGACGCAAGCCGCCGTGGAAGAGCGCAACCTAGCTGGCGGCACGGCGCGCGGCGCGGGCGGGTTCGGGTCGACCGGCACCGCCTGATGCCTGAACTGCCTAAACTTGTCATCTTCGACTGCGACGGGATCCTGGTCGACACCGAGAACCTCGCCAATCGGCGCCTCGCCGAATGGCTGACCGCTGCCGGCTATCCGACAAGCTTCGAATATTGCCGCAAGAATTTCTCCGGCCGCAGCATGGCGTCGGTGCAGAAAGAGATCGAAGCAGAGACCAGCGTCAGGCTCGGCGTCGATTTCGTCGATCGCTGGAACGCCGGCCTGCCGGATCTGTTTGCCCACGGCGTCGAAGCGATCCCCTACGTCCGCGAGTTCGTCGAAGCCGTGCGTTCAGCCGGTATCGCCTATTGCGTCGCCACCTCGGCCCGAGTGTCGAAGATGCACATCACGCTCGGCCAGACCGGGCTGTTGCCGCTGTTCGAACACGCGATGTTTTCCTCGACCATGGTCAGCCGTGGCAAGCCGTTCCCGGACCTGTTCCTGCATGCGGTCAAGACCATGGGCTTCGCGCCCGCCGACTGCATCGTCATCGAGGACAGCGTCGCCGGCACGCAGGCCGGGATCGCCGCCGGCATGCGGGTGTTTTCCTATCATGCCGATCCCTATTCCGACCGCGCTGGCCTGATCCAGGCCGGCGGCATCCTGTTCGACGACATGCGCGAACTGGCCGGGCTGGTGCCGATCCACTAAGCTGATCTGCAGCCCGCGGCTGTACGCCTCGATCGTCCGTGCTAGCTTGGCCCCGCCAATTCGAGGCCACGCATGAAACCCGCCCTGTTCCGCTTCTTCCTTACCTTGACGCTGCTGCCGTTTTTGTGGACTGCGGCCGGCGCGCAAGCCGTCGGCTTCCCGGAACTCGGCAGTGCTTTGCCCGGCCGCACGGATGCCACCTATCTCGACCTCGCGAGGATGGTCATTCCAGATCTCGCCGCGGACCAGGACGGCTTCTACAGGGGCGGGTTACCGATCGAGATGCGACATATCGAGCGACCGGACGGCGGCGGTTCGCCGCCCGAAACTTCGGGCTTTTCCAATGCCGCGGTGCTTGCGATCAAGGCCGGCGGCAAGGACCGGCTGGCCATGCTGTTCGACCTCGGTGACTCTCCCGACAGCGCCGAAGGCTATGCGGTGCTGGCGCTCTACGACGTCACGGCCAAGCCAAAATTGCTCGACGCCGTCAATGTCGCGCTCGACCGCGGCACCTACTTCCGCGAACCGGGCAAGCTTTCGGTCAGCGCCAACGATGACGTCCTGATCACCATGAGCGCGCATTTCAACTCGAGCCAGAACTATGTGATCACGCCGCTGATCATGGTCCGCGACGACAAATTCGAACTGATCGACATGATCTATACGTTCGACGAAAACCTGTGCGCCTACAGCCGCAAGCAGGATGTAGCTTTTCAGGCCATCGCGGAGGGGAAGTCCTATGCTGCCATCAAAGTGACGGTGACCGATGCCACGGTGCTCAACGGCGAAAGCTGCGACGACACTCCGCCCCGACCAGAGTCCCACGCGATTTCCGTCATCTATCACTGGGACAAGAAGACATCGCGCTACATCAAGGATTCCGACACGCTGGACAAATTGGCAGGAGAGAACGCCAAACGCTTCTGAACCAACCGCATTCGTTTGCCCGGCCAAATGGGGCAGGATAAAATCCACTTAGCCACACCGCATATGGGGGTACTACCATGGACAAGGGCAAGATCTTCCGCGACCTGCATGCCTCGACCTTCGTCATGCCCAATCCCTGGGATATCGGCACGACGAAGCTGCTCGGCTCGTTCGGCTTCACGGCGCTGGCGACAACCAGCGCCGGCTTTGCCTTTTCGCGCGGCTTGCCGGACGGCGCGGTGACCTTCGACCAGATGATCCACCATTGCCGCGAGGTGTCGGGGGCGACCAGCCTGCCGGTCTCGGCCGACCTCGAGAAAGGCAAGGGCGACAGCGCCGAGCAGGCCGCCGAAACCATCTTCGCGGCCGAAGCGGCCGGTCTTGCCGGCTGCTCGATCGAAGACCACACCGGCGACCCCGACAAGCCAATCTATGATTTCGCGCACGCTGTCGAGCGCGTTGCGGCGGCGGTGGAGGCGGCGCGGGCGCTGAAGCGCGATTTCGTCTTCACGGCGCGGGCCGAGAATTTCCTGTGGGGCAAGTCCGACCTCGACGATACCATCAAGCGGCTGCAGGCGTTCGAGAAGGCCGGCGCCGACGTGCTCTATGCGCCAGGCATCGGCGACGTCGAGATGATCCGCACGCTCTGCTCGGCGGTCAGCAAGCCGGTCAATGTCATGGCAAAGCCTGGCTTCACCATCGCCGACCTCGCCATGGCCGGCGTCAAGCGCATCTCGCTCGGGCCGTGGCTGACCAATTTCGCCTATGGCATGCTGGAAACGGCGGCACGCGAGATCCAGCAGGACGGCACCTTCGGCTTCACCCGCGCCGCCATGCCGTTCGGCAAATTGCAGGCCCTCTTCGGCAAGTCTTCAGCTTGAACGGGGCCCATCGCATGACGCTGACCGTCGTCGACATGCATACAGGCGGCGAGCCGCTCAGGATCGTCACCGGCGGCTATCCCGGTATTCCCAAGGGCACGATCCTAGAAAAGCGCGCCTATGTGCGCGACCATCTCGATCATCTCAGGAAAATCCTGATGTTCGAGCCGCGCGGCCATTACGACATGTATGGCGCCTTGCTGGTCGAGCCGGACCTGCCCGGCGCCGACCTCGCCGTGCTGTTCATGCACAATGAGGGTTACTCGACGATGTGCGGCCACGCCATCGTCGCGCTCGGCCGCTACGCCGTAGATGAGGGATTGGTGGCGAAACAGGAACCAATCACGACAGTCAATATCGAGGCGCCGTGCGGGCTGGTCGTCGCCTCGGTCGAGGTCAGGGACGGCAAGGCCGGTGCGGTGTCGTTCGAAAGCGTGCCGGCCTTCCTGTTCGCCGGCGGGCAGACGATAGAGCTGGCGGGTCATGGCACGATCGGCTTCGACGTCGCCTATGGCGGCGCCTTCTACGCGCTGGCCGATTGTCACCAATTCGGGCTTGAATTCGGCAGAAGCCGGGTGCGCGATTTCGTCGATGCGGCAACCGCGCTGACGGACAGGCTCAAGGCCGAATTGCCGCTGTCGCATCCCGACCATGCCGACCTTGCCTTCCTCTACGGCACCATCCTGACCGATGGCCGCGACGCGTTTTCCAGCGAGGTGACTAAGAACATCTGCGTCTTCGCCGAGGCCGAGGTCGACCGCTCGCCGACCGGCTCCGGCGTGACCGCGCGGTTGGCGGCCATGCATGCCAAGGGCGAGATCGCGATCGGGCAGACACGCATGTTCGAGAGCATCGCCGGCTCGCGTTTTTCCGGGTCCGTGGTGCGGACGGCGAAGGCTGGCCCGCACGAGGCGATCATCGCCCGCGTCGGCGGCCGCGCCTACTATTCCGGGCGGGCCGAGTTCATTGTCGAGGCCGACGACGAACTGGGACGCGGTTTCCTGTTGCGCTGACGAAAATGCTCAGCCGCGTGAGGAGCGAGCCACTTCCCGCACCGAAATCGCCTTGTGCAGATGCACCATCATGGCGGCGGCGAAGAGCGGCGTCACCAGATTGAGCAGCGGCACGGCGAGGAAGGCAGCGATGAGCAGGCCGGCGAGAAACACCGTGCCGGCATAGTGTCTGCGCAAGGCTCTGGCCTCTTCTTCGTCGCGAAAGCGCATGGCAGCGAATTCGAAGAACTCGCGCCCGAGCAGATAGCCGTTGACGATGAAGAAGGCGGCGATGTTGACGCCCGGCACCAAGAGAAGCAGCAGGGCGACGATGTTGCCAAGAATGACGACGCCGAGAAATCGCATCGATAGCACCAGCGAGCGCAGCGCTGGCATGGCGCGGCCGGATGGATCGCCGGGATAGTCGGTGCGCTCGACCACCTCGGCGATATCGTCGAGGAACAGGCCGGCGACAACAGCCGTTACCGGCGCGATGAGCAACGCCATACCGAAGGCAAGCGCTATTGCCGCGATGATGCCGCCCAGCCAGCCGGCCCAGGACGGCATGCCGGGCAACAGCGTCTGCAACCATGGCAGGGCCAGCCACTCGACAAGGCTGGTCAGACCGAACCACAGCGCCACCAGCGCCAGCAGGGTCAAGCCCAGCGTCTTGAGGAACACGGCACGAAACGGAGGCGAGAGCAGCTCAAGGGCCGCAGTGCGGGCAGCGTCGAAAATCACCGTGCTTCAACCAAGGGTTAGCGGATACCGCCGAAAGACGGACGCCCCCGAGATAAGCAGTGCAGGTCGCCAGCACAAGCGGCGGGCGCCTACCGCGCAAGCGCCGGCCTGCGAACCGGGATGGCCATGGCAGCGACCCCAGCCACGACAAACGCCATGCCCAGCCATGCCGTCGAACCAAGGCTTTCACCGAGGAAGACGGCGCCGATGCCGACGCCGATCGGCACGCGCAGATAGGCCTGCGAAGTGGTGCCGACCGAGCCCAGCGTGTGGATGAGGCGGAAATAGATGACGAAAGCCAGTGCGGTCGAAAACACCGACAGGCCGAGCAAGGCCAGGATCGATGCGGTCGACGGCGCCAGCGTCCACGGCTGGTCGAACACAAGACTGAGCGGCACCAGGATGATTGCGCCGCACAGCATCGATCCGGCGGCCGGCAGCATCGGGTCGAGGCCCTTGAAGCCACGGCCGAAAATGGCCGCACCGGCATAGCAGATTGTCGCTGCGACGATGGCAAGCTGCGCCCACAATTGGTGACCGATGCCATCAAGCGCCTGGGTTCCGATGATCAGGCATATTCCAGCTATACCGGCGCCGACGCCAATCAGCTTGCGCACCGTGACCGGCTCATGGCGGGTGATGAGCGCGGTGAACAGGAAGGTGAAGATCGGTGAGGTCGCGTTCAGGATGGTGGCGAGGCCTGCATCGACCGAGCGCTCGGCGGCGGCGATCAGGGTGAATGGTATGACGCTGTTGAGGCATGCCTGGAAGGCAAAGCGGCGCCAGCTTGCCGCATCGCCCGGCATGGCGAGCCCGCGCCAGCGGATGATGGCGAACAGGATACCGCCGGCGATCAGGGTGCGGGCGGCTATGAAGGTGACCGGCGGGATGGTTTCGACGCCGATCTTGATGAAGGTGTAGGAGGCGCCCCAGAGCACTGCCAGCACGACGAGCAGTGTCAGGTCGGTGGTCATGTCGTTCTTTGCAGGCTCGTTCTTTGTCGAGATCTTCTTTGTAGACATGGGGCTGGCTCGCCTTCGAAACGGGATCGGCTGAACCAGGCTTGTAGGCGGTGCGGCGACGAAATGCTTCGGCCACGGTCGAATTGTCATAGCGCCTCCCGGCTGATGCGCCTTTTGCCTGTTCCGCCAAAGTTGCGTCTCACGCCCTAGGCAAACCGGTTTCAAATCGCTAGACCCGCGCCGGACCGGCGTGGCAAGAAGCCGGCTCGGGTTTTGGCGGAGATTTTGATGCCGGATTATGACGTGCTTTGCATCGGCAATGCCATTGTCGACATCATCGCCCAGTGCGACGAGGAATTCCTCGAGACCAACGGCATCATCAAGGGCGCGATGAACCTCATCGACACACAACGCGCCGAACTGCTCTACAGCCGCATGGGTCCGGCGATCGAGGCGTCCGGCGGCAGTGCCGGCAACACGGCGGCCGGTGTCGCCAGCTTCGGCGGCCGCGCCGCCTTCTTCGGCAAGGTCTCCAACGATGCGCTCGGCGAAATCTACGCCCACGACATCCATGCGCAGGGCGTCGCCTTCGACACCACGCCGCTCAAGGGTGAGCCGCCGACGGCGCGCTCGATGATCTTCGTCACGCCCGACGGCGAGCGCTCGATGAACACCTATCTCGGCGCCTGCGTCGAGCTTGGCCCTGAGGATGTCGAAGCCGACAAGGCGTCTGGCGCCAAGGTCACCTATTTCGAAGGGTATCTGTGGGACCCGCCGCGCGCCAAGGAGGCAATCCGCCAGACGGCGAAGCTGGCGCACGCGGCAGGCCGCGAAGTCTCCATGACACTGTCGGATTCGTTTTGCGTCGACCGCTACCGCGACGAATTCCTCGACCTGATGCGCTCGGGCACGGTCGATATCGTCTTTGCCAACAGCCACGAGATCAAGTCGCTCTACCAGACGTCGTCGTTCGACGAGGCGCTGGCCCAGATCCGCAAGGATTGCCGGATCGCCGCCGTCACCCGCTCGGAAAAAGGCTCGGTGATCGTACGCGGCGACGAAACCGTGGTGATCAAGGCGACCGCCATCAAGGAACTGGTCGACACGACCGGCGCCGGCGATCTCTATGCCGCGGGCTTCCTGCATGGCTACACGCAAGGCCGCGACCTGCAGACCTGCGGCGACCTTGGCTCACTGGCGGCCGGACTGGTGATCCAGCAGATCGGCCCCAGGCCACGGCAGAATCTGCGCCGAGAGGCTGAGCAGGCGGGGTTGCTTTAGCAGCCATCAAGCTGCCGATCTCCCCCCTCGTGGGGGAGATGGCCGGCAGGCCAGAGGGGGGCACCGTCCCGCCAGCATCTTCAAGGCTTTACACTGCCGCCGACCCCGAAATAGACGGCATGAATTCCTGGATTCTTGCGCGACGTTGACGTCGTCAGAAGGACCTGGAGCGCGGGCGCAAAACATCGTTCCGTAGCGATCCTTCGCGCGCCCCTCTGCCCTGCCGGGCATCTCCCCCACGAGGGGGGAGATCGGCAGCTTGGCCGTCCGCTTCTCACCGTCGCGCGGCTGTCATACATCGCACCTACACGCAATCTGGGCGTCCCGCGACTGACATTTCGGTGCGCCCTCAGTCAGTTGGGGTGTCAAGAAATGCTAGACAGCATGCTGTCGGGCGGCCGGATTCATTGCCGCCGCGATTTCCGCTTTCCGCTCTAGAGATTCAACAATCGGCCGCAGCTGAGGGGAGCGCGGCCCGGAAGACAGATGCATGAACAGATTTCAGATCCAGGCCCTCAGGCAGGACGACTTCGCGGAGATGGTCGCGGAGGAGGTCGAACGCGCGCTTGCCCACTATGATGAGGCCATCAACAAGCCAACCATGGTCTCGGTCGGCAAGATCGCCGGCAGCATAGCGTCCGCCGTCACCTTGCTGTCGCCGAAGCACCAGCGCGCCATCGACGCCATCCATGCCGACCTGCCCGGCCTGGCCTCGAAATTCGTGCGCGCGCTGGCGGCGGAAGCCGCGCGCCGCAGCGAAGCCGGTATTGCCGGCGTGATCAATCCGCCGATGACCCCGTTGACCGATGTCGAGCCCCCCTCGCTGCCAAAGTCCGACGATCTCGAATCGATGCTGATCGAGGACTGGGCGGGCCGCGTCGCCGGCTCGACCTATCTGGAAGAGCATTTGCGCATCGCCCGCTCGACCCTGCACCGTTGGCAGAGACGGGGTGAGGTCATCGCCTTGCGCAAGGGCGGCCGCAAACATGTCTTCCCGCTGGCGCAGTTCGTCGACGGCCGGCCGGTTGCAGGCATTCGCGACGTGCTGTCGCTGATCACCAATCCAAGGCTCGCATGGCTGTGGCTGACGCGGCCCTCGGCGCAGCTCGACGGCCGCATTCCCGTCGACCTGCTTCGGCAGGATCAGGTCGACGAGGTCGTTGAGGCCGCGCGCGTATTCGCGCCGCGCTGAACGCCTCGCGACCTCACCGCTCAGGCTCGCCCCTCAAGTCCCCGCCGTATACGCCGCGATCGCCGCCATGTTGACGATGTCGCTGTCCTTGGCGTTGAGCGACACGATCTGAACCGGCTTGTTCAGGCCGACCAGCAGAGGACCGATGACCGTGGAGCCGCCGAGTTCCTGCAGCATCTTGGTCGAGATCGAGGCCGAGTGGAACGCCGGCATGATCAACACATTGGCCGGGCCGGTCAGCCTTATGAACGGATATTGCGCCATGGCGCGGGCGTTGAGGGCGACGTCGGCGGCCATTTCGCCGTCATACTCGAAGTCGACGCGGCGCTTGTCGAGGATGCGCACCGCTTCCTGGACGCGCTCGGAGCGCTCGCCCTGCGGATGGCCGAAGGTCGAATAGGCGAGCATGGCGAGCCTCGGCTCATAACCCATGCGGCGGGCAAAGCCTGCGGCCTCCTCGGCGATGTCGGCGATCTGCTCGGCGTTCGGCATATCGTGCACGGCGGTGTCGGCGACCAGCACGGTCTTGCCCCGCGCCAGCACGATCGAGACGCCGATGACGCGATGGCCGGGCTTGGCGTCGATGACGCGGCGGATGTCGTCGAGTGCTGTCGAATAGTTGCGGGTGACGCCCGTCACGATGCCGTCGGCGTCGCCCAGCGCCACCATGCAGGCGGCAAAATGGTTGCGGTCGTTGTTGATCAGCCGCTGGCAGTCGCGGAACAGGAAGCCTTTGCGCTGCATGCGCTCGTAGAGATAGTCGGTGTAGATGCCGTTGCGGCGCGACAGCCTTGCATTGATGATCTCGATGCCTTGCTTGTTGAGGTCGATGCCGGCGTGCTTGGCGTTTTCCTTGATGACGTCGTCGCGTCCGAGCAGGATGGCGGTGCCGAGCCGCTGATTCACATAGGAGACGGCGGCGCGCATGACCTGCTCCTCTTCGCCCTCGGCGAAGACGATGCGCTTGGGCTGGCGCCGCACGCGGTCGTAGATGCGCTGCAGGGTCGAGGCGATCGGGTCGCGGCGGGCCGACAGCTCCTGCGCATAACGGTCGAGATCGAGGATCGGCTTGCGGGCGACGCCGGAATCCATCGCCGCCTTGGCCACCGCAATCGGGATGGCCGAGATCAGGCGCGGGTCGAACGGCACCGGGATGATGTAGTTGGGGCCGAATTTCGGCCGGTTGCCCTGATAGGCGGCGGCGACGTCGTCGGGCACATCCTGGCGTGCCAATGCCGCCAGCGCCTGGGCGGCGGCGATCTTCATGTCGTCATTGATGGTGGTTGCCCTGACATCCAGCGCGCCGCGGAAGATGTAGGGAAAGCCGAGCACGTTGTTGACCTGGTTGGGGTAATCAGAACGACCGGTGGCCATGATGGCGTCGGTGCGGATCTCGGCGACCTCCTCCGGCGTGATTTCCGGATCGGGATTGGCCATGGCGAAGATGATCGGGTTCTTGGCCATCGACTGCACCATGGCGGTGGTCAGCGCGCCCTTGGCGGAGAGGCCGAGGAAGACGTCGGCGCCATCGAGTGCCTCGGCGAGGCTGCGCGCCTCGGTCTTGACCGCATGCGCCGACTTCCACTGGTTCATGCCTTCGGTGCGGCCTTGAAAGACCACGCCCTTGGTGTCGCACAAAGTGATGTTTTCCGGCGCAAAACCCATCGCCTTCATCAGCTCGATACAGGCGATGCCGGCTGCACCGGCGCCGTTGCAGACCATTTTTGTGGTCTTCATGTCGCGGCCGGTGATTTCCAGCGCGTTGATCAGGCCGGCGGCCGAGATGATCGCAGTGCCGTGCTGGTCGTCATGGAAGACCGGGATGTCCATCAATTCGCGCAGGCGCTGCTCGATGATGAAGCATTCCGGCGCCTTGATGTCCTCGAGATTGATGCCGCCGAAAGAGGGCCCGAGGAAACGCACACAGTTGATGAACTCGTCGGCGTCCTCGGTATCGACCTCGAGGTCGATGGAATCGACATCGGCGAAGCGCTTGAACAGCACCGCCTTGCCCTCCATCACCGGCTTGGAGGCCAGCGCGCCGAGATTGCCAAGGCCGAGAATGGCGGTGCCGTTGGAGATGACGGCGACCATATTGCCGCGCGTCGTGTAGTCGAAGGCGCGCGAGGGGTCTTCGGCGATGGCCAGAACAGGAACCGCGACGCCAGGCGAATAGGCGAGGCTGAGGTCGCGTTGCGTCGCCATCGGCTTGGTGGCAACGACCTCCAGCTTGCCGGGGCGACCCATGGCGTGGAATTCGAGCGCTTCCTGCGCACTGACGGACGGACCGTTGTTCTCGGTTTTCCTGGCCATGATGTTCTTGATTTCCTCACCGGTGCAGCACCTCGTTGAAGCGGGTGCTTTGTGTCGGACCGAATTAAGACCACGCGCCGCCGCGTGTAAACCGCCAGCGCGCTGGAATCGCCGTCCGCATCGGCAATTGCGGACAAGCTGCCGTCCCGTCGTCCCCTGTTTTTCGAAGCTCTGGCATTAAACCGCATCATCACATCTGCTAGCGTGCCGCGCATGAACATGCACAGCCCGAACGAGCCAGACGCCCCCGAGGCGATGACGCCGGTGCCGACCGCCCACGCCGGCGCCACGCCGATGATCGAGCAATTCATCGAGATCAAGGCGGCGAACCCCGATTCGCTGCTGTTCTATCGCATGGGCGATTTCTACGAGCTGTTCTTCGACGATGCCGAGAAGGCGAGCCGGGCGTTGGGCATCGTGCTGACCAAACGCGGCAAGTATCAAGGGCTCGACATTCCGATGTGCGGCGTGCCGGTGCATGCCGCCGACGATTATCTGCAAAAGCTGATCGGCCAGGGTTTCCGCGTTGCCGTCTGCGAACAGATCGAGGATCCGGCCGAGGCCAAGAAACGCGGCGGCAAATCGGTGGTGCGCCGCGACGTGGTGCGGCTGGTGACACCGGGCACCATCACCGAGGACAAATTGCTGGCGCCGTCGGAATCGAGTTTCCTGATGGCGCTGGGGCGGGTGAAAGGCGGAGCGGACCACTCCTTTGCGCTGGCCTGGATCGACATCTCGACCGGCGCCTTCCGCGTCACCGACACCACCGCCGACCGGCTTTTGGCCGACATTTTCCGCGTCGATCCGCGCGAGCTGATCGTCGCCGAGCCGGTGTTCCATGATCCGGAGCTGAAGCCGGTGTTCGACGTGCTCGGCCGCGTCGCCAGCCCGCAACCGCCGTCGCTGTTTGATTCGGCCTCGGCCACGGGACGCATCGCCCGTTTCTTCGATGTGGCGACGCCGGATAGCTTTGGCGCCTTTTCGCGCGCCGAGCTATCGGCGATCTCGGGCGCCATCGCCTATGTCGAGAAGACGCAGAAAGCCGAGCGTCCGCCGCTGTCGCGGCCGGAGCGCGAGGAGCAGGGATCGACCCTGTTCATCGACCCGGCAACACGCGGCAATCTCGAACTCTTACGCACGCTGTCGGGCAGCCGCGAAGGCTCGCTGTTCAAGGCGATCGACCGCACGGTCACCGGCGGCGGCGCAAGGCTGCTCGCCGACCGGCTGATGGCGCCGCTGACCGACCCGGTGGCGATCGGCGGCAGGCTGGACTCGGTTTCGTTCTTCCGTTCCGAGACCCGGCTCTGCCAGGCGGTGCGGTCGAGCCTGAAGAGCGTCGCCGACATGCCGCGCGCGCTGTCTAGGCTGGCGCTCAACCGGGGCGGGCCGCGCGACCTCGGCGCGCTGCGCGCCGCCTTCGAGGCGGCAGGCGCGATCGCCGAGATTTTCGCGGCGACCGCCCTGCCGCAGGAATTGACGGCCGCACTCGCCGCCATCCATGCACTGCCCCAAGCGCTTTCGCAGCATCTGACGCAGGCGCTCGGCGACGAGCTGCCGCTGCTCAAGCGTGACGGCGGCTTCGTGCGCGGCGGCTACCATGCCGATCTCGACGAGATGCGGGCGCTGCGCGATGAGTCGCGCAAAGTGATCGCCGGGCTGGAGCGCTCGCTGATCGACGAGACCGGCATCCGCTCGCTGAAGATCCGCCACAACAATGTGCTTGGCTACTACATCGAGGTGACCGCCAATCACCACGCGATCATGACCGGCAGCGACGGCGCCAAGGCGCGCTTCATCCACCGCCAGACCATGGCAAACGCCATGCGCTTCACCACGACCGAGCTTGCCGAACTCGAGACCAAGATCGCCAATGCCGCCGACCGGGCGCTCAGCATCGAGCTTGCCGCCTTCGACGCGCTGACGGCGGAAGCGGTCGGCGAAGCGGAGAAGATCCGCGCCGGTGCGGACGCGCTGGCCGTGCTCGATGTCTCGGCGGCACTTGCGCTTCTCTCGGAAAGCGAAGCCTGGTGCCGGCCGGTGGTGGATTCGAGCCTTGCTTTCGACATTTTGGGGGGCCGGCATCCGGTGGTCGAGCAGGCCTTGCGCCGTTCGGGCGAAGGCCCGTTCGTCGCCAATGATTGCGACCTGTCGCCGGAGGGCAGCGCCAAGAATGGCGCGATCTGGCTTCTGACCGGCCCCAATATGGGCGGCAAGTCGACGTTCCTCAGGCAGAACGCACTGATCGCCATCCTCGCCCAGACCGGCTCGTTCGTGCCGGCGACATCGGCCCATATCGGCGTCGTCGACCGGCTGTTCTCGCGTGTCGGCGCCTCGGACGATCTGGCGCGCGGCCGCTCGACCTTCATGGTCGAGATGGTCGAGACGGCGGCGATCCTCAACCAGGCCGGCGAACGCGCGCTGGTGATCCTCGACGAGATCGGCCGCGGCACCGCCACTTTCGACGGCCTGTCGATCGCCTGGGCGGCGGTCGAATACCTGCACGAGAAGAACCGCTGCCGGGCGATCTTCGCTACTCACTTTCACGAAATGACCTCGCTGGCCGGCAAGCTGGCGCGGCTCTCCAACGTCACCATGCGGGTCAAGGAATGGGAAAACGACGTCGTCTTCCTGCACGAGGTCGGCAAGGGTGCCGCCGACCGCTCCTACGGCGTGCAGGTGGCGCGGCTGGCCGGCCTGCCGGAGGCGGTGGTCGACCGGGCTAAGGAAGTGCTGCATCAGCTCGAAGAAGGCGAAGTCTCCGGCAAGACCAACCGGCTGGTGGATGACCTGCCGCTGTTTTCGGTGGCGGTGAAGCGCGAAGCGCCAAAGCCGGCGAAAAACGATGCGCTCGGCGACGCGCTCGGCGCGATCAATCCCGACGAGATGACGCCGCGCGAGGCGCTGGAGGCGCTTTACCGGCTTAAGGGACTGGCGTAGCCAGTAAAGGTCGGCGGGACAGCACCCCCCTCTGCCCTACCGGGCATCTCCCCCGCAAGGGGGGAGATCGGACGTCACCTTGGCTTTCGCCAATCACCATGCAAGGAGAGCGGAGCGCGGAAGCTGCCTATCTCCCCCCTGTTTGGACCGGAGACATCGCGAACAGGTGTGCGAGAACATCGCGAACAGTTTGGCGTGCTTTGCGCCGGGAGGTTCGCGATGCCATTTGGGAACACCAGCGTGATGGATGGGAAGTTGGAGTTTGTGCGTTTGCGGTGCAGGATGGCAGCAATGTCAGTGCGCTTTTTTGTCGTTTCGGGATTGGCCGAACCTGTGGTCACAAGTTGATCGCGCGGTATCGCGCCCATGGCGAGGCCGGGCTTGCGGAGCAATC